>DAIEST010000080.1 GCA_027346125.1 Leptospirillum sp.
GTTCTTGTCATAGAGAGGTTTTTCGTGTGAGTGCTCCGACCGGGTTCAAGACACTGAGATTCTTCATATCCGAGCAATGGCGCCTCCTGAGGGATATCTTTGCGAGGGTCGGGGACATGCTTCGCCCGAGGATCGAACTGATCCAGGCCGGGTTGAAGCGGGGAACGATCGAATCCAGAAGAAGCCGGCTGATGGAATCCCTGGGGGAAGAGTCCCACGGGAGTTTTTCGGGCAGCAAGGACTGGATTGTCCAGATGAACGAGTCGGAACGGATCCAGTCCATCGTAAAGCGGATTGGCGTTCTGGACAGGCTCGACAAGAAGCTTCAGACGGAAGAGTCCTTTCTGGAAGAGACACAGCTTATGTGGGTGCTCACCAATCTGTCGGCGGAACTGTCGGCCCAGCGACTCGAGGCAAAAGCCCATTTGATCCGGGACGGCTCGCCCCTGATGGGGCATACGCTCGCCGAGATCCGCCAGCATTTCCAGAAACCCGGTATCGTTGTGCTGATGGCGCTCAAGAGAGGCTATACTGTGGAGTTGTCGGCGGATACGCCTCTTCAGGATTCCGACATGGTGGTCTATCTCTCTCCTGCCCAGGCGCCTTCCCTGGGAATAGGAGAGCCTCTCTGGCAGCTCCATTCAAATGTCTGACGGGAATGACCGGGAATCCGTCATCATGACTTTCCGGTACAGTCGATGATCAAAAAAGAGGTGCAGTGATGGCTCATGTTTTCAATCCCAAGATGATAGACCGGCTGGACGACCCCAACCGGCTGGAATACCAGAACCCGAAGAAACTCGCGGACATCATTCATCCGGTTCCGGGGAAAGGATTCCTCGATTATGGCGTTGGCGCGGGATACTTCGCGTTTCCGCTTTATGAGATCTTTTCTGAAAGCGGCCCGTTCTATGGAGTTGATATTCAGCAGGAAATGCTCGATATATTAAAAACGAGAAGCGCAGAGCGTTTTTCCGGAGAGCCGATTCGTCCCGTGCTGTTTTCGGGAGGCCGTCTGCCGATCGAGGATGCGCAGATCGGGACAATCTGGATGGTGAATGTCTATCACGAACTCGAAGATCGCAAGGCTGTTCTGAGGGAACTTTTCCGGATACTCGCTCCGGGAGGGAGTCTTTTTATCGTCGACTGGAAACGGGAAGAAACCCCTCTTGGTCCTCCCCTGGAAGAGCGCGTTCCGGAAGTGGACCTTTACGATGATCTCCTGTCTGTGGGGTTTGACCGGATTCGGTCCTGGGACCTGTATCCGTGGCATATGGCCGTTCAAGCGGGCAGATGACTTCGCTTCCGGATTCCCCGGTCACCCCTTTTCCTCCCAGGTCGGGCCTGGTCCGTATCGAAGGCCTTCCCTGGCTTGCCAGGATGATCGACAAGGGGCGGGCATCCCTGTCGGGAACGCTTGGGGAATATGCCTTTCCTTGTGCCATGGACGATGAGCTTCTGAGATTCCTGGGCATCGATTCGAATGTTTTTCTCGACCTCCTGCGCATCATGGGCGAGGAGGAAGAGCTTCTCTCTTCATTGGGGATTACCTCCCGGTCACCGGCTGAACGGTCGATCTGGTCCGATGTTTTCCTGATCCGTTTTGCCCGTCTTCTCGATGAACTGGAGCGGGAAGAAGGAAGAAAAGAGACAAAATAATGGATGAACGATCCGCAACCGATATTTCCCTTCATGAACCGGGGTCCGCTCTGCCCGGAGAAAAAGGGTTGAACGGGAAGACGTTCTTTGTCAAAACGTTCGGGTGCCAGATGAACGTTCATGATTCCGAGCGGATGTCGGGCCTTCTTACGGGATCCGGAGCCGTTCCGGTCGGAGATCCCGCTGAGGCGGACATCATTCTGGTCAATACCTGCACGATCCGCGACAAGGCAGACCAGAAAGCCCTTTCGGATCTCGGACGGATCCGCATGGTCCGCAAGGATGGTCCGGAGAACATTCTGGCGGTGACAGGCTGCATGGCCCAGCGGGAGGGAGAAGAGATCTTCAGGCTTGTTCCCGATGTGGATCTGATCCTGGGGCCTTCCCAGATCCGGAACCTCATTCCCCTTATCGAAACGGTTTCCTCCGGAAACAGTCGGGTGAACGGAACGCTCCTCCCCAATCCGGAAATGACGACGCCACCGGCCCTTCGTCCCAAGGGGGCGACCGCATTCGTGACCGTCCAGGAAGGATGCGACAAGGCATGTGCCTACTGTGTCGTTCCTTCGACGCGCGGGGCCGAGAGAAGCCGGCCGGTCCGCGAGATCGTCCGGGAAATCGAGATGCTGGTCCAGTCGGGATACAGCGAGGTGACCCTTCTCGGACAGAACGTCAATGGTTATGGGAAAAAAGGGGATGCGGACGGAGCCGTCTTTTCCGATCTTCTTTCGGAGGTGAACGCCGTGGCCGGACTCAAGCGGATTCGCTTCACCACTTCCCATCCGGTCGACATGTCACAGGAACTCCTCGAAGTCATGGCAAACTGTTCCAGGGTCATGCCTCACCTGCACCTTCCGGTGCAGTCCGGATCGGATGCAGTTCTTGCGCGCATGCAGCGCGGCTACACGATCGGGCAATACCGCACATGGGTCTCCCGTTTGCGCGAGATGCTTCCGGGATTCTCCCTGACAACGGATTTGATCGTGGGTTTCTGCGGCGAGACGGAGGAAGAGTTTTCCCGGACGCTCGACGCTGTTGAGGAGTTCCAGTTCGAAGGCGCGTTTTCCTTCATTTACTCGCCCCGTCCTTCCACTCCCGCTTTTTCGTGGGGTGAACTGCCGCCCAGGGAGGTTTCCGTCGAACGCCTCGAACGGCTTCAGAAGCTTGTGGAGAGTCAATCGGCCCGGAGAAACGAAGCACAGATCGGAAAAACCGTAGAAATCCTCGTGGAAAAGTGGGATCCCGAAACCAGAATGGTCATCGGCCGGACTCCGCAGTTCCAGAACGTCAGGGGCGTGCTTCCGTTGTCTTCGGCGGATCCCTCTCTGGGGGATCTTGTGACGGTCCGCATTGAAATCGCCTCGAAAACGGGGCTGAAAGGGGCCTGCACCGGTCGTGCTTGAACGGATGCGTCGAAAGAAGGAGGAGGACCGCAGGACTGGAGGCGTGATCGCCTTGAAGATCATCGATCGCTATATTTTCCTGGAACTCCTGCCTCCCTTCCTGATCGGTCTCTTTGTCCTCGTTGTGCTGATTCTGACGCAACAGACCCTGATGATCATGAATCTTCTCGTGAACAAGGGTCTCTCGGTCTCGACAGTACTCCGCCTCGTTCTGATGATTTTTCCCCAGTTCCTGACCATGATCATTCCCGTTTCCGTCCTTGCCGCCTCGACGGCAACATTCCATCGACTGGCTTCGGACGGAGAGATTACGGCGCTCAAGGCATCGGGAATCGCCCTCTCCCGTCTTTTGTTGCCTCTTTTCTTCTTTGCGTTTCTCGGTTTCTGGGGAAGCTTTTATATGTCCGTCAAGGCAAGCGAAACCCAGGGAATGTCCTTGCAGGACCTGATCTCGACCGTTTTGCAAAAAAAGCTGTCGCTGGGCATCAAACCCCAGGTGTTTAACAATTTCATGGACCGGTTTGTGATCTATGTGGACAAAATGCCGACCTTTTCGAAAATGCAGGGTGTCTTCATCTATCAGAAAGCGTCCTCCGGGGAACCGGGCACGACCATCATGGCCAGGCAGGGTTCCCTGATGAACGAACGGGACAACAGACCGGGAATACGGTTGCAGCTCCGCTCCGGCACACTTCTCAGGGAAGGATCGGTTCAGCAGTTTGTCCGCTTCAGGTCCTACGACCTGACGATTCTCGGGAAAACGACGGCTCAGGGTTCCGAAGGAACCCCGTCCATCCGGGAACTGAAACGGAAGATTCGCCGTTCTTCCCCGCCGGATATTTCACTTCTCAGGGATCTGGAGGATCGCTACAAGAACTATACATACCCCTTTTCCTGCCTCATTTTTGCCTTTCTGGGGATTCCTTTCGGGATTTATGCCAAGAGATCGGGAAAGCTGGCAGGATTTGTCTTTGCGACCGCCTCCGTGATTTTTTTCTATATCCTGAATACGATCGATGACCTGATGGTCGCCCGACGCATGATGTCGCCGTTTTTCGCGTCGCTTGTTCCGGACCTCACCCTTGGAGCGATCATGGTCTTTCTGCTGGTTTCCGTTTTCCGGGAGATTTCCTGGTCCCTGCCTTCAATCTCATGGCCTTTCCGGGGCTTCTCTTCCCGCCCGTGAGAATACTGACCCGGTATATTTCAGGAGAACTGGTCAAGATCTTCCTTTTGTGTCTTGTCTCTCTGGAAGCGATTTACGGAGTGATCGATTCCGTGGAGAAAATCAAGGATTTTCTGGGTCACCACGCCTCGGTCTCCGTGATTGCCGAATATTTCTTCTACAGGGGCATCGAAGTCAGTTTCAGGGTTCTCCCGATGGCAGGCCTCCTTTCCACGCTCCTGACACTGGGGATTCTTTCCAAGAATCATGAACTGACTGCGATCCGTGCGGCCGGAATCAGTCTTGTCCGGGCGACGAAACCCTTTCTCGCGCTTGGACTCATGATTTCTTTCCTGGAACTGATCCTGAATTACCAGATCATTCCTCACGCATACCAGATGACGGATTACATAAAAGATGTCCGGATCGATGCCGGACGAACAGGATCTGTTTCTTTTGAACTGGACAATGTCTGGTTCCGGCACGGTATCCATGACATCTATGGGGTCCGGATGGTCAAGAATGGAGGAAAGACCCTAAACAGGGTGGTCATGTATCACCTGGACGACAGCTTTCATCTCAGATGGCAGATCATCTCCCGTTCGCTCGAGTACACAAGGGGCCGATGGCAGTTCCGGGTCGGCCGGAAGATTCTGTTTCAACGGGATGGCTCTCTCGATATTCAACGCTTCAGGAGATGGCCGAGCAATCTGAAGCGCCGTCCTGTGGACTTCACTTTTGAACAGACGCGCATCACCCATCTTTCCTATCCCGAATTGAAGCGGTATATCATGCTCCTTCGGAACAGCCATCTGCCGACACAAAAATTCGAGGTGACGGCGGATGCAATGGTGGCTTTTCCGATGGCCTCTTTTCTGATGGTCCTGATGGCCATCCCGTTCGGCATCCGGGAAGGCCGGCAGGTCGGCATTGCCAAAGGGTTCGGGATCAGCCTGATGCTGTCGATGGCGTATTGGACGATCTATTCACTGGGGCTTGCTCTTGGCGAAGGCGGAGTTCTTGCTCCCTGGATCAGCGCGTGGTTTGCAAACATGATTGTTTTTTCGGTATCGATGGCATTGTTTCTTCTCCTGAATCGTTCCTGACGAGGATTTCTGATGGCCGACCAGCTTCTTTCCCATTCCCAGGACCTCTCCCAGGAGAGACTGGGCATCCTTCTCTTCAATCTGGGTGGGCCGGAGACACTCGAAGACGTCCACCCGTTTCTGCTGAATCTTTTCAGCGACCCCGAGATTTTCCGTGTCCCCAGACTTCTTCAGCCGATCATCGCACGGGTGATCGCCCGCCGGCGGGCTCCCAAGAGTCGGGAATACTACCGCCGGATCGGAGGGGGTTCCCCTCTTCGGCGCATCACTGAAGAGCAGGCGCGCATGCTCGAGGAGGAACTGAACAAAGACGAGACCGAACGCCGGTTTTCGGTTCAGGTCGCCATGCGGTATGCTCCTCCGCGTGCCGACCAGGCGATCCGGAAGCTGCTGGAAGCCCGGCCCGACCGGATCCTCTTTCTTCCGCTGTACCCGCACCGATCCCGAACGACGACAGGTTCTTCCTTCCGGGAAGCGAAGGAAGTGCTGGAGCGGATCAGTCCGGAAACTCCGCTGACAGGCATTCCAGCCTATCCTGTCTATCCTCCCTTTATCGAATCGCTGGCCGAAACCATCGGAGACTCCATTCGGGAAGTTCCCCGGGAAGAACCGCTGCATATCGTTTTTTCGGCACATGGAATCCCGGAGTTTCTGGTGGAGAAGGACAAGGATCCCTACCAGTCGGACACAGAAGCGACCGTCCGGACGACCATGGAACGCATCCGGTTCTACTTCCCCGACCGGGAGATCCACCATACACTGGCCTACCAGAGTCGGGTCGGCCCACTGAAATGGCTGGGGCCGGATACCCGGTCGGAACTGGCCCGGCTGGCGCATGCGGGGGTCAGGAACATTGTCATGGTTCCCGTGAGCTTTGTCTCCGATCACCAGGAAACCCTTTACGAGATGGACATTCTCTATCGCGATCTGGCGCGGGAACTCGAAATTCCACGGTTTCTGCGGGCATCTTCCCTGAACACCCGCCCTCTCTTCATTCGGGCACTCTCATCCCTGGTAAGGGAAAAGGCGGGTATCCTGCCGGGACCCTCCTCCCCGTGCCCGTGCGAATGCGGCGTTTGTCCATCCGTTCCTCTTTCGGGACACCCGATGGGATGACCTCCCCTTCCCTTCCCCGCATCGTCCTTCTCCAACGAGACTCCCTTCGCGACCCGGGCTTTTCCGAGCGGAAGGAGTGGTGGCTTTCCATGGGGGACGGTGGATACCTTTCCGGCACTCCGGTTCACTCCCTGTCGCGCGGGTACAATGGCCTCGCAGTCTTTGCGGTCCATCCTCCGGTCGGCCGAACCCTTTATTGGGTCAAATGGGACGGTTTTCTCTCCGACGGCAAAGAGGAAATCCCGCTCACGACCAATCACTGGTCCGATGGGTCGTTTTCTCCGTCCGGCCACCATCACATCGAATCCTTTTCGCTCGAGGGCAGGCTTCCCCATTGGACCTATCGATGGAAAGAACACCGTTTTCACATCCGGATCTGGTTTGACCCGGAATTGCGGGCCACTTGTCTTTCCTGTGTCCTGGATACCGATGTTCCGCTTTGGATGACGGTCAAACTGTATGTCAACAATCGCGACCATCATGGGATCGTTCAGGAAGAACCGGTCTGCCCCGATGTCCGCATCGAGGGGAACCGGGCAGAGCTTTTCCGGGAAGGAAAGAAGTTGAGCGTTGTCGCTTCGCCTGGGACCCTCCGGAGCGAACGCGTCTCATACCGGGACTTCTACTACGTTCACGAACGGGAACGGGGGCTGAAGGACTGGGAGAATCATTGCCATGCCCTTACCCTCCGATGGAATCTCGAACCGGAGAAAGAATCCGGTTTTATCCTGACGGATCGTGACGTTTCCCCGGCTGATGCACTCGAGATCCTGTTGCCCCGTTCCCGGGAAGCCTTTCAGGAAGAGGATCGCCGGCGACTTCTGAGAGCAGGTCTTCGCCAGGGCGCCTGGGAGTTGGCCCCGGACTGGATCCGTCAACTGCTCCTGACGGGAGACTCCTTCGTGGTGGACCGTCGGGACCCCTCTTCCGGTACGATGGGGAAAACGATCATGGCAGGATTCCCCTGGTTCGCCGACTGGGGCCGGGATACGATGATTTCCCTGCCGGGTCTTCTGCTTGCGACCGGTCGATATGAAGAGGCCCGTCTGATCCTGCTGTCGTTTTCCAGAACGATCCGGAACGGCCTGATTCCGAACTTCTTCCCCGAAGATGCCGGCGAACCTTTCTACAACACTGCAGACGCCTCTCTGTGGTACCTCCGTGCCGCTTCGCTCTACGGACAGTTTTCCCAGGACTATGCAACGCTCCGTCAAATCTATCCGGTGCTTCTGGAAATCGTTTCTTCCTATCTGGAGGGGACCGACTGGGGGATCGGGATCGATCCCGACGACGGGCTGGTGCGGATCGGAGAATCCGAGCAACCCCTGACCTGGATGGATGCCCGGGTGAACGGACTGACGATCACCCCGCGCAGGGGAAAGCCCGTTGAACTCTCCGCACTCTGGTATAACGGTCTGCTCGGACTTTCTGCCATGGCCGATCGCCTTCGGGAGGACAGTCGTCCCTTTCGGGAGGAAGCGATGAAAACGAGGGCCGGGTTTCGTCGGTTCGTCCGTTCCGACGGAAAGGGATTATGGGACCTTCTGGACGGATCCGGTCTGGAGAGCGAACAGGTTCGACCGAACCAGATTCTGGCGTTGAGTCTCGAATTTACTCCGCTTGAAGAGGAAGCCCGGCAGAATGTTCTGGACACGGTCAGGGAGCATCTTCTGACTCCCTTCGGACTTCGAAGTCTTTCTCCCGCCTCGCCCGCATATGTCGGTTCATACACGGGCTCTCCGCTGGAAAGGGATCGCGCATACCATCAGGGAACCGTCTGGGGATGGCTTCTCGGACATTATGCAATGGCACGATTCCGGGTATATGGAGATGCGTTGCAGGGATTGTCCGTTCTTGATGGGATCTCGGGGCATCTTCAGGATGCCGGTCTCGGAGGAATCAGCGAAATCTTCGATGGTGACGCGCCTCATCTTCCCAGAGGATGTCCTCTCCAGGCCTGGTCCGTGGGATGTACCCTCGAAGCCTGGCTGTTTCTCCAGTCCCGGGTTTCAGAAGAACACCGGGCAGGCCCCCCTCCCGGGGACTGATCCGGAAAACATGATCCCGGCAAGGGTCGTCATGCGACGGAGCCTTCCCGCATCCCCCACATATTCCTTCTGATGCAACGGGTCACTCCCGGGCGGCAGGAAGGGGCATCTTCTCTTTGGGACGAAGATGCTGCCAGCTCACCAGAACCAGTGCCAGAAACACCAGGAGCATCCCCGCCGCTTCCCAGTCTCCGGGACGTTCTCCCAGTTGCTCCCAGGCAGCCATGACGCCGATCAGGGGGACGAAAAGGGTTCCCATGCCGGCAATCCCTGCAGGAAGCCGCTGGAGGGCGTAAGCCCAGAGAACCCAGGCCAGAGCGTTTCCCGGAATGGCGTTGTAGAGAAGATCTCCGACAAATCGCGGGGTCCAGTGGATCCTCAGCGGATCCATAATCATGGCCAGAACGCCCAGCGCCACCCCCCCGAAGATCATCTGCCAGGCTGTGGCGTTCAGCAGATCCCCGCCGGAAGGAGCGAGACGCTTCTGCCAGATGGCGGAAGCCGCCCAGCTGATTCCGGACAGAAGAGCGAGAAGCGTCCCCAGAATACCGCCATGGAGATGCCATGGCTCCAGAATGAACATCAGTCCCATGACAGCCAGTACCAGAGCAGGTCGCTGCAATCCGTGAATCCGCTCTCCAAGAAGGGGGCAGGCCAGAAGGATGAGCCAGATGGGCATCATATAGACGAGGATGGCGGTTTTTCCCGCCCCGCTGTATTCCAGACCCCACAGCGTAAACCCCACGAAACCGGTGGACTGCAAGAGCCCCAGGGGAACGATATACCCCAGGGGCGGGACCGACAGCGGACGCCCCAGAAGCTTCAGGAGGGGAAAGAGCACAGCCGCCCCGCCCAACACGCGAAGAGTGGCAAAAACAAGCGGGGGAGAGTCCAGAAGAGCCGTTTTCATGACAACCCAGTTGTATCCCCAGATCAGGGAAAGAAGTCCAATAGCGGCCACAGGCCATGCAAGAGTCCGGGTCATCAGTTCCTTTCCAAGAAAGATGTTGCTTGCCTCATGATCTCCCAGAAGTTCCAGACTGATCAAGCCTCTGCTCTAAGGATCGGTGCATCGGTCTTGACCCATCCGCAATGGAGCGTTTACAATCACGGCCATGATCGATGCAGTCAGATGGGTGCGGACACCCGAAAACCGTCATGAAGTTCATGTGCTGGATCAGCGCCTTCTTCCCTTGCG
>DAIEST010000132.1 GCA_027346125.1 Leptospirillum sp.
AGGTCCGCATTCGCATTCCCTCGGAAGTGCTGGAAGCCCCGGAACTGGTGCAGCGCCTCAAACATGCGAAGTCCGGGGCAACCTACGGAGACTTTGTCACCGCCCGGAAAGGCCGGCCGGAAATCGGGGAATCCGAATTCCAGCGTCTGTGGAACCGTCTCTCTCCCCATCCGCATGACCGGGAGGAGTGGATTCCCTTTCACCCGACATGGACGGACGAGAGCGGACGGACGTACCAGGTCCTCTCGGAAGAGTCATCGAGGATCCGTCTTGTCCGGGAGGACGGCGTCATGGGACACTGTCTCCGGAACGAATTCCGGAAGTTTTTCCGCCCCATCGGCGGGGCTGGCTCCAGCCCGGAAAGTCTGGGCTGAAGTCTTTTCACCCCGGAGACCTCCCTCACCAAGGAAGACCTCCGGATCGATTTTCCGAAGATGTTTCGGCATTCCGAACGGTGCCGTACAGATATCACCAATATGCGAAGCGAGCGCTTCCCAAGGAGTATCCCATGTCCCAGGTGTCCGAAGAAAAAGTATGGCAGGCGTTAAGCCGGGTCATTGAACCCGACTTCAAGAAAGACCTGGTCACCCTCAAGATGATCGAGGATCTCAAGATCGAGGGAGGAAAGGTTTCGTTCACAATTGTCCTGACCACCCCGGCCTGCCCTCTCAAGGATGAAATGAAAAAATCCTGCAATGAAGCGCTGGCGCAGGTGGAAGGTGTGCAGAACACGGAAATCGCCTTCACAGCCCGGACCACAAGCGGCACATTCGCGGGGAAGGCTCCGATCGCGGGAGTCCGGAACGTGCTGGCCGTCTCGAGCGGAAAAGGGGGCGTTGGAAAATCCACCACATCGGTAAACCTTGCCATCGGACTCAAGGCGCTCGGGGCAAAGGTCGGGATCCTGGATGCCGACGTCTACGGACCGAACATCCCCATGATGCTGGGAATCAACGCGACTCCCAAGCAGGTGGAAAACCGCTTCATTCCTCCGGTGGGACACGGAATCTCCTGCATGTCCATGGCGTTTCTGGTTCCCCCCGGAACCCCGCTCATCTGGAGAGGCCCCATGCTTCACGGCATCATCCAGCAGTTTGTCCGTGACGTGGAATGGGGCGATCTCGATTACCTGATTGTCGACATGCCGCCCGGCACCGGGGATGCCCAGCTTTCCCTGGCCCAGCTTGTTCCCCTTTCCGGTGCGGTGATCGTCACCACTCCCCAGGAAGTCTCGCTTTCCGACTCCCGCAGGGGGCTGGCCATGTTCCAGAAAGTCAACGTTCCCATTCTGGGGATTATCGAGAACATGAGCACCTTCGTCTGTCCGAACTGCAGCCATGAAACGCCGATCTTCTCCCAGGGCGGAGGGGAAATGGCCGCAAAGGAACTGAAGGTTCCTTTCCTGGGCCGGATCCCCATCAACCTTTCGATCCGCGAAGGGGGAGACAAGGGACTCCCGATCGGCGTCGGAGAACCCGATAGCCCCATCGCCAAAAGCTATCAGAACATCGCAGGAAATCTCGCTTCGGCCATCAGCATCCTGAATTCCGGAGTCAAACCCATCCAGATCGGAAACTTCGGATGAAAAATCCGGAAGCCCAGGGGAGGAAAGATCCTCGATGAACCCGCTCAAAGTCGCACGGGTGGCCCGATACGACGAGATCCTGAAACAATGGAAGACCCTCCATATGATGACCGAAATGTCGTCCCGGAAAGCCCTCGGTCCGGGAACATTCGAAGGATCGGGACAGGAACCGGACTGGACCGCATGGGAAGAATCCATCAACCGGGAACTGGAGATGTGGGTAGACCTGAAGGAAGCATGGCAGGAGCTGAACGAAGAAAATCCGTCAACATGACTCCGACCCGTTCCGGAGGAGATGCCCCGGCATTGCCCGCCGGAACGGCCCCCGGACGAGAAAACCGTCAGACCGGGATGAACAGGTGAAGGATTCCCAGAAACTTCCTGGGAGCCTTGTTCGGAAGACTGAGCGTATACACGGAAAAGAAAAAATAGCTCTTCCGCTCGGACATCTGCCCGATCAGCACCGGACCGAAAAAAGACAGAACCCCGTCCTTGAAATCCCCCTGATGAACCTTCTGCTGTTCCTTGATGTGCCGGAGAATGAACCCGTTGAACTCCGGCATTCGGGGATTCATGACAGGCAACAGAACCAGAAGCACTCCAAGAACCAGCATTTTTTTCATGATTTCCGACTCCAGTGCGTCCCGCAACAACTTGATCTCAACCAGACCGGATTCAAAAAAGGGTCTCCGACTCCTTTCGGTCCGCTTCTCAGCCTCCACCATTTCACGGGAAAGAATGCGTTCCGGCATGAAACGATTTGCCTTCATCGTCAGCTATGACGGAAGAGGATTCCAGGGCTGGCAACAGCAGCGATCCGGACCCACAATCCAGGGAGCGATCGAGGATTCCATCCTTCAGCTGACCGGAAAATCTGTCCGGATTTCGGGGTCCGGACGGACGGATACCGGAGTTTCGGCCTGGGGACAGGTCTTTCACTGCGACATCGAGGACGACAGGTGGACAGAGGAAGCCCTGAGAAAGGGCATGAACCATTTTCTCTCCCCTTCGATCCGGGTGCTTCTGGGCAGGCATGTTCCGCCGGATTTTCATGCGCGCCACGACGTCGTCCGGAAAATCTACCGCTACCGGTTGACTGCGTCTTCGGGCGCCGGATACACGCCCGCCCCCCTGGGTTCCCCATTCCTCACCCACTTCCAGTACCCGCTGGACCTCAAACGGATGCAGGAAACCTCTTCCCTGTTTCCGGGGATCCGGGACTACCGCCATTTTACCGTCCGGAGGTCGTTGCCGGAAGACAGCCGGCGCACCGTCGACGACATTCACTGGGAGGTCGCCCCGGACGAAATCGCTTTCTGGGTCGTCGGACGGGGGTTCCTGCACATGATGATCCGCTTCATGGTGGGAGCATTGATCGATGCCGGGAGGGGACGCCGCACTCCGGAAGAGATCGGGGCTCTGCTCGCCTCTGAAGCCCCTGCACCGAAATTCCCCTTGCGACCGGTACCTCCCGAAGGACTCTCCCTGATCCGCGTCCTGTACGGAAAGCGGGATCCCTTTCCCCCATTCGCCGGAGAACGCTGAACCGGCTATCCTGACGGTGGCTGGCAGATGGCGCAGGGACAGATCTTCCGGAGAAGATCGTAAGAATAGACCCCCGTGCCATGACCGTCGCTGAACCGGATCGAAACCGCATAATTTCCGACGGCCGTGACGGATACCGGACGAATGTCGGAAGGTATCCTGTCGCGGGAGATCAGCTTCTCCCCTGTCCACTCATGAATGCATTCCGCGCACTGGCAATGCTCGCGAAGATAGACGTTCTCATAGACGCTCTCGTGGCCGCCCTGCCAGAGAATCCGGACGGCCGAACTTTCAAGGGGGCTGATTTCGGAAGGCATTTCCATAGACATCAAAGACTCCATATCTGAGGGACAAAAGCCCAATCTGTGATCGGTTCAGGAATCTTCCTCTTCCGACTTGGAAGGCCGGGACATGAGGAAGTTCAAGGTTTCGCGCAACCCGGCCCCCTCGTAGAGGATCTGATAAATTGCCCGGGTAATCGGGAGGTCCGTTCCGATTTCCATTGCCAGTTCATGGGCGGACTGGGTCGTCGGGACACCTTCAGCCACCTGACCCACCTCCTTGAGCACTTCCGGAAGCAGATCCCCTTTTCCAAGCTGCATGCCGACCCGGCGGTTCCGGGAGAGTTCCGACGTGGCGGTCAACAGGAGATCCCCCACTCCGCCAAGACCCGAGAAGGTTTCCCTGTCCGCCCCCAGCTTCACTCCCAAACGGGTCATTTCGGCCAGTCCCCTTGTCAGCAGGGCTGCCCGGCTGTTCGCTCCCAGCTGCATCCCGTCGGAAATCCCCGCTGCCAGAGCCATCACGTTTTTCAGGGCGCCGGCAACCTCCAGACCGATCACATCCTGACGGGTATACACCTTGAACGAAGGCGCAGAAAACAGCGCCTGACCTTCCAGTGCCAGCCGACGGGAGGAAGAGGCCATGACCACCGCGGTCGGAAGCTTCCGGACAACCTCCCGGGCAAACGACGGTCCGGACAGGACCGCATAGAGACCGGGATCCGGAAAATAGGTTTCCCGGACGATTCTCGAAACAAGAGCGTGACTCCCCCGCTCGATCCCCTTCGTGCCGCTGATCAGTGGAAGAGGCCGGGAAAGAAGACTCCGGACGCTCTGGAGAACAGGTCTCACTGCCTGGCAGGGTACCGCCAGGATCAGGACCGTCGCACGTGAAAGGACCTCTTCCAGATGGTTGCTGACCGCAAGTCCGGACGGATATGTCGCCCCGGACAGATAGACCCGGTTTTCCCGGGTGACCTGGATATCCCTGGCCAGAATCGGATCCCGGACCCACTGGATCGTATCGATCCCTTTTTCCGCAAGATGGAGGGCGAGGGCAGTTCCCCAGGAACCTCCCCCCAGAACGAGAGGGCAAGGTTTTCCACCCATCGGCGGAGGATGAAATGCGTCGTCTGTCACAGTACGAGTCCTTCCACCAAGTGATAAGGGGAAATCCGGATGAATATTGAGCGCAACGGCAAACGAACACCGCGATCGCATCAGAAAATGCCGCTCTCTCCGTAACCAGATACAAGAGCCGACGCTTGCTTTCGGTCACCCATCCTACACTCGCCAACCGAACCGCCGCAACAGATTTTGGATCCCCTGCCACCGACCGGCCGCAGATGGTAGAATCAGAGGCAGGAGTCAGAAACCCTTTTTGACCATCCACCTTACCAGGAGCAACCCCGTGACCGAAGAAAGATTCCTGAACCGGACAGAAGCCGGAAGATCCCTTGCCGGAGCGCTTCTCGAAAGAGGAGAAGGATTCGATTTCATCCTGGCCCTGGCGCGCGGCGGGATCCCGGTCGCCGTTTCCGTCGCCCGAGCCCTGTCGCTCCCCCTTTTTCCCATGGTCGTCCGGAAGATCGGCCTTCCGGGACACCGGGAACTGGCATTGGGAGCCCTGTCCGAAGGAGGGAGCCTCTTCTGGAACCAGGAGCTGATCGAGCGCCACGGAATCCGGGAAAGCGAACTTTCCATCCTCCGGGAAAAAGCCCGGAAGGAAGTGAACGACCGGGTGGCACGGCTTCGATCCGGGCGGCCATTGCCTCCGATGGAAGGCAAAAACATCCTGATCGTGGACGATGGAGTCGCCACGGGAGCAACCCTTTTTGCCGCCGTTCTGGAAGTCCGGCGCCACAACCCGAATCGGGTGATGGTGGCCCTTCCGGTAGCCCCGCCCGAAATTGTCCGGCAGTTCAGGAAGGAAGGGATCTCTTCCCTGATCCTGATCGTGCCCCATCACTTCCAGGCCGTCGGAGAATGGTACGAAGAGTTTTCCGAAGTCTCGGACGGAGAGGTTCTGCTGGCCATGAACCAGCTTTCTCGCGACAACGCCCCCGACTGGCCACCACCGGGTCAGGCCTGACTCCCGGAGATCTCTTGACTGATTTATTTCTTGCGGCCGCTCGTGTATTCTTCCATGACCCATCGCAAGATCGGCATGCATGATGGGAAAGAGACGGAACCGCTCCCCTCTTCCGGCATCCATGGGTTCCGAACAATCATTGCGGGGAAGTCTCCGACCAGGATAGAAATGAGAATTCTTGCTTCACCCCATCCATATCTGACTGATGGCGCGGGTATCTATTCCCCGAAATCCCTGACCAGTGCCTTTCTGGATCCCGAAACGGGACTTCCCCGGGAAGTATGGCATATCGGTTTTTCCCGTTCGGGGGATCTGCTCTACCGCTCCGACAATCTCCCTCCCGCCTTCCGGAATCTCCCGACAATCAAGGGAATCGACGTTTTCTTCTCAGAACTGAACCTCCTCGTCCACACCTCAAGCACCAAGGAGATGACGGCATTCCGTTCGAAGAGCTTCGTCGAAAACCGCGCATCGACTGTCTTCAGGGTCTTCAGGAAAGACCTGACTCTTCCGCCCAGGCTCGGGATTGCCTCCCGGAAAACAGAAAACCTTCTTCACTTTCTTTTCGTCCCCGAAGGAACGGCATCCGAGGCCGATGCGGTCATGGAACCAGCTTTCTTTTCCGGCGGGGATCTCCTTCTCCAGAAAACGGCGGACTGGCTTGAGCATGTGGATGACGAATCCCTTTCGATCATCGCGCTGGGGGTTTTCAGGGGCGCCCTCCGGAACATCCCCTCCCCCGATGTCGTCATCCGGTCGGTCAGGGGAACCATTCTGACCCGCCCGGAAAACCGGAGGGAGGATCAGCTGCCCAAGATGCCCGGAGACCTTTCCGTCATGCCCAGATGGTGGGGAACCCGGATCGACGAAGAAAAGGAAGACAAGGGAGTCTGGGCCCATACGGTACTCCGGTGTGCCCGGGGATTGCCCGTCATGACCGTTTCCGCCAACACCAGCTTCATCCGGAAAATCGGCATTTCCGTTTTCAGGGGGGTGCTGGTCCGGATGTCGGATCAGATTCTCGAATGCTCCCGGATTTTTTCCTGGGGAAACAAGTACAGGTATGCCCGGCAATGGCTCACCCCCGCAGGATACGATCTGCACCAGGCCGAACGGATCCTGCGGATGATCCAGAAGGAAGCGCAGGTCTTCTCCCTGATCCCGGTCCATGCAACGCTTTCAGGACTCCGCGAAATCGCCATCAAGACCCGGATGGATGAGCCGCTATTCTGGGATCCCAAGGAAGAACAGGCCTGGATCACCCTCCGGAACCTCACCCCTGAGGAAGCGGAGATCACGGCACGGCCTTCGCTCGTTTCCCGGATGGAGAAGCTGGTGGGATCGCCCTTATCGTTCGAATCCTTCCTGATCCGATACTGCGAAACGCCGGTCCGGAAACCGGACAGCGCACTTCCGGAAGAAGAGACCCCCTAGGGTCCGTCTCGTTGTGAGGTCTTTCCGGAACGGTTTCCAACGGCCTTCAACTCCCCCATTCCTGCTCAAGATAGATTTCCAGTTCCGCAAACGGGATCGGACCGGAGATTCCGTATCCCTGAATGACCGAGCATCCCAGTTTCCTCAGCATGTCGATCTCGACGGGCGACTCCGCACCTTCTCCTACCAGAAGAAGCTTCAGGTTCCTCGACATTTGGGCGATTGTCCTCACCATCATCTGGTCCCTGCGGCTTTCCTTCATTCTCAGGACAAACTCCTGGGGAATCTTGATGACGTCCACCGGCAACCGCGTCAGATAGGACAAAGAGGAATAACCGGTCCCAAAATCGTCAATGGCGATCAGGACTCCCAAATCTCTCAGGATAGACAGTCGTTTTCCCGCCTCTTCGGGATCCTTGATCAGAAGACTCTCGGTCAGCTCCAGGGAAAGGCGGCTGGCAATCCGCGGATTGCCGGACAAACGGTTCGTCAGATAATCCCAGAATTCCGGTGTCCAGAACTGCCGTGCCGAGACATTGATCCCGATCCGTATCGACTGGCGTACCGTTCCGGACCATCGGTCCAGAATCCCCAGAATCTGGTCGAGGACCCACTCTCCCATCGGAAGAATCAGTCCCGTCTCCTCTGCCAGTGAGATAAAGGAGGATGGATGGAGCAATCCCGCTCCCGGACGGTTCCACCTGATCAGGGACTCGACCCCGACCACGCGTTTGCGGACAACATCGACCTGGGGCTGGAAATAGAGAAGAAACTCGTTTTTCAGAAGACCTTCGCGGATTGCCTTGCCCTGACCATACCGGTGACGAATCCGGTCTTCCATTCCCATTTCGAAGAACTGACAGTTGTTTTTTCCAATGCTCTTGGCCTGGTACATCGCAATGTCGGCCTTCCGAAGCAGATCTTCCACCTCCTCCCCGTCTCCGGGAAAACCGGAAACCCCCACAGAAGCCGTCGTGTGGAACATCCTTCCCTCAAGACGGACTGGAAGGGCGATCTTCTCGAGAATCCCCGCAAAGAAACGGGAAACGGACAGGGAGTCAGAACAGTCTGTTTTCAGGAGAATGAACTCGTCTCCTCCGATTCTTGCCACGACATCCTGATCCCCCACGACATCCTCCAGACGGGCCGAAATGATCTGGAGAAACCGGTCCCCGGCCGGATGACCCAGAGTATCGTTCACCTCCTTGAATCCGTCGAGGTCCAGAAAAGCCAGCATGAGCGACCGGCCGTCCGTCTGCGCTTTCAGGATCTCTTCCCGGAGACGCTCCATGAAGGCGTTCCGGTTCAGGAGACCGGTCAGAGGGTCCTTATGGGCCAGTCGCCAGATTTTCTGATCCTTTTCCCGATCCAGCGTCACGTCCTTCAGATGGACGAGCGTATGCGCCACTCTGCCCTGATCGTTCCAGATCGGAGACACCATGGCTTCCGCCAGGAAGTGCATTCCGGATCGGGTGATCCCTCTCCATTCTCCCTCGAAAACCCTTCCGTCCGAGAGGATCTCCTTGACGGATCGGTTCAGGACCGGATAAGGGAAAAGTTCCGGAATCCGGGATCGGGAAAGGGCGGACGGATCCAGACCGCACATCCGGCAGAAGGACTCGTTGGCCCATTCGATCTCACCGTCCGGACTGGCAATCAGGGAGGGGTTCCGGGCCGACTCCATCGCCATTTGCAAAAGCCGGATTCTCTTCTGCTCCTCATAGTAGGTGAATGCAACCCGTATCTTCTCGGAAAACTCCAGAAGGCGCGTCTGCAAGCGCTCCGGAAGATCCCTCCGGTTCTTCACGGAAACGGTCAGCGTTCCCCAGGGAAAAAGTTCTTCCTTGTCCCGAAGGATCGGAATCACGAAAGACGCATCCACGCCATACCCCTGATACCATTTGCCAAGAGGGGAAAAATCCGCGTCTTTCGTGAGAGTGAACTGGGCCCTTCTGGAGAAGAGCGCACGGGAACTGCTCCGGTTGATTCCGGGGGGGGCGTTCCATTTCAGGGAGAGGGACCGTTCCCGAAGTTCCTCGCAAAACCGGGGGGAAACGGAGTGGATATCCACATAGCGGATCGAACCATCGGGTTCGGGAACGGAGAAATACACGGAGAAAAACCTGAAATCGCTGAAGATTCGATGGACGATGAAGGAAAGGAGCATATCGAGGTGTTCGCCGCGCAGGATCCGGCGATCCAGTTCGACGGAAATCCGGTTGATCGTCTCCATTTCGGTTTCACGGGTGACGTCCCGGACATGGGACACCAGAACTTTCCCCAGGGAAGCATGGCTGGAGCAGGAAAAGCTGACATTGATATGAACGCCTCCCCCATCTTTCCGGCGGAAAAAGCGGGGAACCGTCCTGGAGTGTTCTCCGGACTCCAGCAAAATCCGGACATCTTCCCGGGCTTCTTCCCGAGTCGCGTTGGACAGATCGAAGATCGATCTCCCCAAAAGCTCATTCTTCGACGAAAAGCCCATCATTCTCAGAAAAGCCTGATTCACATCCAGGATGAGGAAGGTTTCGGCGTCGGTCAGATAGATCCCGTCCGGGGC
>DAIEST010000154.1 GCA_027346125.1 Leptospirillum sp.
TGTTTTTCAGCAGGCGGCCTTTGATGCGACCGGTCTGGACGCGGCCTATGTTCCGTTTGGGCTCTCCCCGGACCTGTTGCAGGAAGGGCTGAGAGCCATGGACCTTTTGGGGGTCGCCGGCTTCAACGTGACTCTTCCCCATAAGGAAGCACTCCATGCCTGGGTCTCCACGAGGGATCCGGTTGCACGGAAAACGGGCTCGGTCAATACGGTAATCCGGAAGGATTCCGGATGGTTCGGTGCAAATACGGATGTTCCGGGCTTTTGTGTGGCATTGCAACATTTTCTCACCCGGTCGGTTGAATCCGGTGTGATGCATCCGCTGGTTCTGGGGGCGGGCGGATCGGCCCGCAGTGTCGTTGCCGGACTCTGGGAAATGGGATTTCCGGCTTTGACGATCGTGAACCGGAACCGGAGAAGGGCTGAATCTCTTGTGGCTTTCTTGCGTCATTCGGGGATGCGGCAGGATGTGGAAATCCTGGACCTTGAGGAGTTCGGGCGATGTGGTCTGAAGAAGAGCGATCTTGTGATCAATACCCTGTCCCGTGACGCTTATGAAGACAGATTTCCTCTTCTGGATCAGGTCGACCTCAAGGGGGTTCGGGGATTTTATGACCTGTCGTATCAGAGAGACGGGGCTCTCACGCCATTTCTGGAGAAAGGGGAGCGGGAAGGCATTCCCGTCGATGACGGGATTGGGATGCTTCTGGAGCAGGGGGCTCTTTCGTTTGAATGGTGGACCGGTTTGCCAGCTCCACGAAAAGAGATGGCGAACGCCCTGTCGAGTTGTCTTGGAAAGGCAATTCTCTAGAACCGGTTCTCGTCCTGCCCGGAAGCATTCGGCCGAATGAGGGCTTTTGCGAACAGAACCGGATCGAACGTCAGCAGGTCTTCTTTCCCTTCTCCGACACCGATAAATCTGACGGGGAGGCGGTATTTTCGTGCCAGGCTGACGGCGATGCCGCCTTTTGATGTTCCGTCCATTTTTGTAAGGATCATTCCTGTCAATGGAATGATCTTCTGGAAGTGCTCGATCTGACTCGCTGTGTTCTGTCCGAGTGTTGCGTCCAGTACGATCAGTGATTCGAAGGGGGTATCCCCAAGTTCTCTTTTGATCAGTCCGTGGACCTTTCCCAGTTCGGCCATCAGGTTGTGTTTGGTCTGAAGGCGTCCTGCGGTGTCGATGATGGCCACATCGATCTTTCTCGCAATGGCAGCTTTGACGGTATCGAATGCAACCGCCCCCGGGTCCGCTCCTTCCTTTTGATGTACGACAGGAATCTCCAGTTTCTCTCCCCAGAGTCTCAGTTGCTGGACAGCCGCAGCCCGGAAGGTATCGGCAGCGCCAAGAAGAACGGACTTCCCCTGGTCTTTGAAGTAGCAGGCAAGCTTTCCCGTGGTTGTTGTCTTTCCAACGCCGTTGACTCCGACCATCAGAAGAATGATCGGGGTCTGTTCGGGCCGTTCGACCCAGAGCGGCGGATCCAGTGGAAAAAAGCTTGCGATCCGCTCTTCCAGAAAGACCATCGGGTCGGATGTATCTGTCCGGTCAGTGCCTTTTTCCCATTCCTTAAGCTCTGAGATCAGGGTAGTGGCCTGGGCGGGGCCGACATCGGACAACAGAAGGAGTTCTTCAAGTTCAGCATAGAACGAAGCGGTCCGCTCTTTTCGGAACAATGCCGCCAACCCGCTTCCAAGCCGTTCGCGGGTTTTTTTCAGACCTTCTCCAATTTTCTGGAATAGGCTCATTCGTTTATTTCTCCTCCGGTTCCGGGATTTTTCCAAGGATCTCTGTGATGGTGTTTTTGTCCGTTTGAAGAAGAGGGTGATCGAGAAGGGCTTTTTTAAGTTTCCGTGCGACTCTTCTTTCGGCGAGCCTCATCTTCTCCGCTTCTTCTTCACCGATCTCATGGTCGTACCCCTGAAGGTGACAGATGCCATGAATCAGGAGGTTGAGCAGTTCGGATTCGAGTGAGATGCCCTGTTCTCTTGCCTGACATTCTGCCCGTTCGACCGAGATCAGGATCTCTCCGTCCGGAAACGGGATGTCTGGCGAAGGGGGAGAATCATACCTGAAAGAAAGAACATCCGTAGCCGAGTTCTTTCCGCGGTATTCGCGGTTGATGGAGCGAATGACGCGGTTATTGACGAAGATGATCCCGATTCTTTCGTGTCTGCAGCCGAGTGCGGATACGGCCTTGTCCGCACAAAACAGAAGTCGCTCGGTCGAAATGAGATATTTTCGTTGGCGGTTCTCCATTTCAATTGGCATGGAGTGTTTTCTTTGGCTCCTGATGACCCTTTGTGTCGGGAGGTGTTGAGAACGCTTTGGGATAGGGCACTCTGTGATGATAGATGGAAACCAGGATGTGGGTAAAGGTATTTCTGATCGATGCGAGTTCGGCAAGCGAAAGAGGAGCCTCATCGAGCTGGCCATCCTTGACGATGTCGGAGAATACCTCTTCAACCATTCCCTTGATCCGGGCAGGTGTCGGATGATGGCGTTGCAGCACTCGGCTTGATGCCTCCACTGCATCTGCCAGCATGATGATGGCCGTGATCCTTGAGTGCGGTTTCGGACCCGGATACCGGAAATCTGAGTCCTGTGCCGGTTGCCCCGAGTCCGGATCCTGATCGAAAGCCTTGCGGTAAAAGAACTGCATGAGTCTTGTTCCATGATGTTCGGGAATGGCGTGTATCACAACCTCTGGCAAATGGTATTTGCGGGCGAGTTCCATTCCTTTGCGTACATGGTCGATCAGAATCAGCGCGCTCATCCGTGGCGTAAGAAGCTCATGGCGATTGTATGTGGCCTGATTCTCGATAAAGTATTGTGGACGGTCCATCTTTCCCACATCGTGGAAATAGGCGGAAACCCTGGCCAGCTTGGTATTTTCTCCGATGGCAAGGGCGGCAGCCTCGGAGAGATAGGAAAGGGCCATGCTGTGCTGGTAGGAGCCGGGAGCTTTCCAGTAGAAGTCCCGGAGAAGGGGATGGTTGACGTCCAGAAGTTCCGTCAACGCCATGTCGGAAAGAACTCCGATGCCTTTTTCAAGGAGAGGAAGGATAAAGATGGCAGCCAGGACGCTGAGCAGAGATCCTCCCAGAGAGATCGAGAAGAGCCAGAGAGCCGGATAAGAGTTCAGCGGTTCTTCCCAGAGATGAATAATTCCGCTCAGGAAGAACAGAAAACCGCCGGTCAGTACCCCCGCCTTGATGAGTCCAAGACGCCCCTGGAAGAAGAATGCGGCCTGGCTTCCGAATATTGTGCAGATCAGGACAAACAGACCCAGCCATGAAGGGTTTGGGACCAGAATGGAAAGAATGACCCCGATTCCTATTGCGATGCCTGCCGTCATTCTCTGTCCTACAAGTAATGTTCCCAGAACACTGCTGGTGATAGCGGGTAGCGTAAAGAGGGAAGCCTTGATTTCCGGCGAATGAAACGGGGCCGGGAATGCTCCCTTGGTCAGTGGCCAAAGAACCGTGTCCAGGATCACTGGAAGAAGGAGAAGTGATGCCAGGATCGGGACCAGGTGTGTTTTGTTGATCGATTCATATTCATTCGGGGGCCCATGGATCGCATCGAAGATGGAGTAGAGGGTAAAGAGGAGAATCCCTGTCAGGAGTGTCGCACTGAAGACCAGTGCTGCGATGCTTGCAAATGAAGGATGGGGGGAAATCAGGGAATGAAGGGAATTGACCGTTGGTCGGGTGATGCTCCCGTTTCCCGGAAAGACGGTCTTTGTCGAGAATGGCCAATGTACAAGCAGGAGCGATGTGAGCACAATGCCCCCTGTAAGGAGGGCAAATTGCCTGAGTTGTTTCTGGTCTTCCTGTGCCCAGTGATTATGATTGTTTTTCTGGGGACCAACGATGTCCCATATCGGAGTTTTCATAACGTTCATAGGCCTTGATGATCTCCTGGACAAGACGGTGGCGGACGACATCCACTTCATTGAAATAAAGAAACCGGATGCCATCGATGTTCTTCAGAATGTTCTGGACTTCGATGAGTCCGCTCGTCCTTCCCTGGGGCAGATCGATCTGGGTCACGTCTCCTGTAATGACGGCCTTGGAATTAAAGCCGATCCGGGTGAGAAACATCTTCATCTGTTCCACTGTCGCGTTCTGGGCTTCGTCCAGGATGACAAAGGAATCATTGAGGGTTCGTCCACGCATGAAGGCAAGAGGTGCAATCTCGATTTCCCGTTTGTCGATCATGCGATTGACCTTGTCCACTTCAATCATGTCGAAAAGAGCGTCGTAGAGCGGTCGCAGATACGGGTTGATCTTCTCGGAAATATCGCCGGGAAGGAATCCCAGTTTTTCTCCGGCCTCGACTGCCGGCCGAACAAGGATGATTCGCCTGAAGGAATGTTTCAGCAGGTGAAAGACTGCCATGGCCATTGCGAGATAAGTTTTCCCTGTCCCTGCCGGCCCGATGCCAAATACGATGTCGTGGGCCTTGATTGCCTGGATATAGTGGAGTTGGTTGGACGACTTTGGAAAGATAACCCGTTTTCGGCTATTGATGGGGATGAATTCGGACAGGAGATCCTTCAGGGTGATGTTGGGCGACGTTCTGGTCAGGGTAATGGCCTGACGGATCTCCTCTTCCCGGACCGAGTACCCGGCGGCCATGAGGGAGGCCAGTTCGCTGATGACTTTTTCCCCTTGCAGTATCTTCTCTTCATCTCCTGTTGCAATCAATTGGTGTCCGGTTGCAATCAGGCGAATGCCGAATGCCTGTTCAAAGAGCCGCAGGTGGTGATTCTTTTCCCCAAAAAAGGAGACGGCATCGATTCCATCAGGGAGGTCAAAGGTTTTCTGGATGGGATCCATCAGGATTTCGGCCCGGCTTCCCCTGAAGAAATAAGAGAGTCATAGAGATTTGCAGGAGGATCCGTTGGGTTGAAATGCTGGCTTAGTTCCCGATTGACCGGGTCAGGTTTCAGGAGAATGACCGGGATGGGAGAATGGTGCAGGACAGAGGTCGATGTGGATCCAAGAAGAATCCGC
>DAIEST010000169.1 GCA_027346125.1 Leptospirillum sp.
TAAGCTTATCACCAACATTCATAAGGTCCTGAGGATTGCTGACGCGTCCCCATGACATATCGGTAATATGCAGAAGGCCATCAATACCACCAAGATCGATAAAGGCACCATAGTCGGTGATGTTCTTGACGATTCCTTCAATAACTTCTCCCTCCTTAAGGGCATCCATCGTAACCTTCTTGCGACGATCGCGCCATTCTTCAAGAAGAACCCTGCGGGAGACAATGATATTTCCCCGCTTCTTGTTCATCTTTATAATGCGCACCTGAATCGTCTGACCAATCAGGCGATCCATGTCCCTGACAGGCCGAAGATCAATCTGGGAACCCGGAAGAAACGCCTTGAGACCAACATCGACGGTCATACCGCCCTTGATTCTGGCCACAACCTTACCTTCCATGACATCGCCACGATTGAAGCTTTCCTCAATCGCATCCCAGACCTTCATCCGGTCCGCTTTTTCCTTCGAAAGGACCAGATTCCCATGAAGATCTTCCCGTTCTTCAAGATAGACATGAATAATATCGTCCACCTTAAGTCCCTGGATTTCTTCATCAGAAAATTCTGATTTTGCGATGTGCCCTTCAGACTTGTAGCCGATATCGACCACGACTTCATTCGGGTAGATATCGATTACCCGGCCCTCTACAACAGAACCTTCCTCAAGATTCCGAAGAGTCTCTGCGTAAAGGCTTTCCATCATCTCCGGAGTAAACTCCGACTCTTCAACACTAACCTGGTGATTCTGTTCTAAACTCTGCTCTTTTGACATTCGAAATGGACCCCCCTGCTCGCCGCATTCTACGGCTTGGAATCTTTTAATCATATCTCAAAAAGAAGTGAAAATAAAGCCCTATGAACTCCCCTCTTCGGAGTCTCAACTTTCATGCGTTCTCCTCACATAAGGGGGGAGGCGTTCTTGGCGCCTCTCCCTATTTTTTGTCCGGGAAAGAATACCCGATCGGGAGCCGGCATCCACCTTAATCTGCACGGACCATTCCATTATGCACGGACAGGAGCTCAACGCTGGAGGATTCCTTTGCCAAAATAGTACCAGAGAGAAAAATTGGGGGTCGTGGCCAGGTATTCGTTGTTGCCCCAAGCGGGAAGAAGAACCCCTGCCGACAGAGCCAGCCTCGGAGTCAGATTCACCTCGAAAGTCGGCTGTACGGCGATCAGGTTGAAACTGGAGGGAGTGGTATTGACCGGAATACCATCCAATGAAAAGGGAAGCTCTGAAAGTCCGACGACCTCCAGAATAAATCCCAGGCCATGCTTTTCGTTGATCACGTCCTCGACCGCCATCCGGTACTGGATCATGTCCCCAAACTGGGCAAAGATCTTGGGATCTGCCGCGGCAAGGGATTCGAGTCCGGGGAAGCTGTACGTATAGTACAATCCCCCGTAAAAACGGAAGGGACGGATATTTTTTCGAAGCAAAAGGGTCCCGGTCAGAGAAGGGCTTCCAAAATGGGTTGAAGGAAGCACCGAAATGGGGGGCAATCCGCCCTTCGGAACCGGCGTTCCCAGCCAGGAGGTGGTCGGAAGTGTCAGAAAGAGAAAAGAGGCGAAGGAGGGTCGGTCCGTATTCGGGTTCTGGATGATCCACCGGTGCTTGATTCCCAAGGTGAAATCGTTGAGTCCCGCGCCATTGATCGAGGATCCTCCGATCGACGAGAAGGTCCCGATGAGGGAAGGAAGGATTGCCAGTTCCGTATTGGACCCGATCCCGAAATACATCGCTTCCAGCGCCAGCAGCTGGGTTTCGCGGAACCCCTGGGGCAATGCCGTGATCCCTCCGCTGTCGGTATATTGGGCTTGGGTGAACCGGCTGTAGAAAAAGAAACGGGCGTTGAAGACCCCTTCTGGAAGGGTGTCGGCGTAAGAAACGAGGTTTGGGCCCGCCGTAAGGGGATTCCATGAATGCTGATAGGCAGAAAGGGCGTCAGGACCGTTAAGTGAGAGGGGAACGTCTGCCGAATTTCCCGCAAAGGAGGCGGAATCCCCGGATGTCCCTGGAACGGAAGGAGAACTGTGAGACGATGCCAGATCCTGGGGATCAGCCGCCCAACATTTCGGGTTCTCCGACAAAAATCCTGTGGACAGAAAAACAGCGCACAGACCAATGCTTATAGTTGTCATTGCAATCCGGTCCACCAACATGACCTCCCTTCTTATTCTGGATTCCTGATTTCTCCTCTCGAAGAATTTTTTCGTGGTCTTGAGAATCTTGCGAACGTTCGATTGTTCTCCTGAGCCTCATATAGGGCTATATCATTGACTGACATACATTGTTATATCCGCGCCTATTTTTCCTCAAAGCTGGCCGGCTCCGACTCGAAGACGGACCCCCAAAACCGGCCCCCTCAACCCTTTCCGGACTACCCGCATTTTCTCTCTCGGCCGATCGAGAATCCGGGATCCTGTTTTTCCGTCGAGACTCCCCGGTTCTCGACTTCGGTCCCCCGGGAAATCCAGAAAGGAGGTCTATCCCCCGGTCTGGATCTCGAAGGTGTTGCCAGGCAACAGCCGGTTCAGGATCTTTTTCAGACGCGGCCTGAGCGGGGCAAAGGGAAGAGGCGCAAATCCGCTGTTGACCGTATACTTGGAGTACTGACCTTCGCTCAGGGCCCAGATGATGAGGTCTCTGACATGTTTCATCGACTCTCCATCCAGCTCGGTATTCACCATCCAGAATTCGAAGTTCGCATCGGGATAAACGTCCTTGCCGTGAAGCTTCCAGACCATGGACCGGTTGAAGTCCTCCGGGAAGGACGGATCGTGGAGAACCGCCAAGGCGGCGGCCTGGACAGATGCGGCAGACTCCACGACGTAGCGGCCATCCCGGTTTTTTAGTGCCATGGATTTGAGATGAGACTTCCTGACCCATCCGAGACCGGCATATCCAATCGCGCCGGGGGTTATCCCAACGGCATGCACCAGGGCGGCAGAGCCGATATATCCCTGTCCCACCGGCCAGTTGGGGGAACGGTCGCGCCCTATGCTGTCGAACCAGTCCTTCGAAGTCTGGTTCAGGTAATCGGTGAAAACAAAGGTTGTCCCGGAGGCATCGGCACGGTGGAAGACCCTGATTCTCATGTGGGGGAAATTCACACCCGGATTCATGGCACGGATGGCCCTGTCGTCCCAGAAGCGGATCTTTCCCCGGTAAATGGCGGACAGGGTCGGACCGTCCATCCGGATGACTCTGTCCTTCGAAAGTCCAGGAAGATTGTAGATGACCTGGGTATCCTCAAGGGCGATGGGGATGGAAACAAGAGAGGGATACCGCTTCTTCAGGTCCCTGGTCAGATAAACATCGGAGGCGCCGATCGTAGCATCCCCACCGGAGGCCTTGGAAATTCCGGCTCCCGATCCAGTTGCGGCAACCGAAACATGGACCCCAGGGTGGTCCTTCATGTACTCCCGGGCCCAGACCTGCTCGAGAGGAACGAGCATCGTCGAACCGGAAATGGAGAGATCAGCAGCAAATGTTCTGCCCGGGACAAGAACAAGGACACAAGCCACGACAGCGACCACCATTGTGGTCAGGGAGAGCTTGACGAATTGTTTCATCGATTCCTCCTTGGAAAGGCCGCACTGTGGAAAACGGCATGCAAGACAGTTTTGGGCGCGACAGTTCGGGGGAAAGGAGACATCCTGACGGATTTCATCCAAGCTGACCCACCAATTTCATGATATTGCCTACCTTTTTCAACGAATGATTAAAGAAGTTCCGATATTCACTGATTCAATATTAAAACCTTACTGGTCGACAGAATGCCTGCTTGCCGGCAAATCTGGCCGCAGTGCCCAGTTCTTCTTCAATCCGCAGTAACTGGTTATATTTGGCCATCCGTTCACCGCGGGCCGGAGCACCGGATTTGAGATGCCCGGTATCCAGGGCAACAGTCAGGTCTGCGATGAAATCGTCGGTGGTCTCTCCGGAGCGATGAGAGACAAAGGCACCCCAGCCATGGAATTGGGCCATCCGAGTGGAGACGATCGTTTCGCTCACAGTGCCAATCTGGTTCGGTTTGATGAGAGTAGCGTTGGCAATATTGTCTTCAATAGCACTGGCAATAATTTTAGGGTTGGTGCAGAAGATATCATCGCCCACGAGTTCAATGATGTTGCCGAGCTTTTCGTTTAAAATCTTCCAGTTGTCCCAGTCATTTTCGGCGAGGCCGTCTTCGAGCAGGACAAGGGGATAGTTACGGGCGATTTCCTCATAGTAGCCGATCATTTCGAGACTGCTGATGGCGCGCTTCTCGGTGAGCAACTGATATTTGTCGTCCTTGAACAATTCGGAGGAGGCAGGGTCAATAGCGATACCACAGTCCCGGCCGGGCTCAAAGCCGGATTTGCGGATAGCTTCCAGAAGCAAATCATAGGACTCATAATTGGATGAAACCATGGGTGCAAAGCCGCCCTCGTCACCGACCCCCACAGAGAGATGGTGCTCCATCAGGACGGCTTGCAGGGCGTGGTAGATTTCCGCCC
>DAIEST010000173.1 GCA_027346125.1 Leptospirillum sp.
AAATCCGCCCTGACCGCCAGCATCTGATTCATTTCTCCCAGAAAATCCGTAAAGCGACGACCCAGCGGGGTCATCGGGATGCCTCCCAGACTCGCTTCCTCCGTCACGACCACAGTCATCCCTTTCCGTTCGAACAAAAAAGCAAGAAAAGAGGAGGCTTTTTCGACCAGATTCCGGACCGGTTCATCGGGCTGCTCCATGAGCATGCCGGAAAGAAGAAGCCCAAGGCCGTCCAGAAGAAAAGAGGCATCCTGAGAAAAAAGCCCGAGATGGGAAAGAAGATCGGAAGCGGGGAGAGAGGAATCAAGAGGCGGAAGGGTCGTGAATCTCGAATCGCGTTCCACCTGATGGCGCTCTATCCGTGACAGCATCTCGGGATCGGTCGGATAGGCAGTCGGGAGATAAATCCATGGCTCTTTTCCCTTCCTCAACAGATATTCTTCCGCAAACTTCGATTTGCCGGAACGGATTCCTCCCGTTACCAGTGTCAGCGACATATTCAGTCCGGCTTTCGCTGAAGGCGTCCAAGAAGCTCTTCCCCTTTCCGGGAGTCAACGGAACAATCGGATACCGCCAGATCGATCAGATCGAATCGTTTGGCAAAGAGGGTCCGGATTTCCGACTCCGTTGTCGTCCAGGGAGGCCCGCCTTCGCGGCCATGGGCATAAAAGAGTCCAATGAGCATCCCGCCCGGCCTGATCATCTGGAAAGACTTTTCCGCATAGGCTTCCCGCATCGACGGATCGATCGCACAAAAGCACGTATGTTCGATCAGATAATCGAACCGGCCATGAATCCTCGGATCCAGTTCAAAAAAATCTTCTTCGAGAACCTCCATCTTGACCCCTGCCCGATCCGCTGCCTCCCTGGCTTCCCGGACCGCTTCCGGGGCGAAGTCCACACAGGTCACATCGAATCCGCAGCCCGCAAGATAAATCCCTTCATGGCAACGTCCGGCCCCGGGAATCAATACCCTGCCGCCAACCGGAAGCATCCCCGATTCCACAAGACGGACAAAAGGGGGGGCCACCTGTCCGAGATCCCACCCGGTATTCTTGTCGAGATATCGCTGGTTCCAGAAAGAACGGTCAGGCATCACAAAACCTCCAAGGAGACCGGTTGATATTTCATTCCAGTGCGTGGTCTGAAATCGAACCCTTTACTCCGGATGATACTGCAGCGGAATCTTTCTCCCAAAAAACGCGAGTCTGGGAAAGACAGTCGTAAAGAGTCTTTCCGGAAGGAGAGAGAAGCGAAATCCAGGCCCCCAGACCAAACGGCAACACAGACAGAAAAAAGAAAAAGGTTCGGGAAAAGGCCCAGAGCATTCCGGGAGAAGATTTCCTGTCGTCATCCCTCAGAACCCTGATCCCCAAGAGTGACATTGCCGGTGTACTCGTGGAAAGCCCGATGCTGATCCAGAAATAAAGAAAGAGAAAAAATGGTTCGTACACCGGAAACGGTGCAACGTAGGATGAATGGGTTGGAACACCAGGGTCAAAAGAAGAACGGATCAGGAGGTACGCCCAGAAACGGTAACAGAAGTGCGCAATGGACAAATCCAGAAAAAAAGCCAACAGTCTGACTGACCGCATCGATCTCTCTCAATCCGGTAAAAGGGAATGGGACTTGTCCCGGGACTCCAGGAAAGAAGACAGGACAAGACCCAAAAGGGAAACAACCGAAAGTGCCGCAGCTTCTGCTGAAAATGTCAGTCTCCCCAGCGATACCCTGAGCAGGCGCCCCTGTGATTCCAGCGAATGGGACAACTCCCGTTCCGTCTGCGACCATCCGCCCTCCGGACCAACCATCCCCCAGAGACAGGCACCGTTCCCGGAAAAGGAAGGGAATCCGGACAGCATGCCGACTTTTTCCAGCAACTCGCTTACGCCCATTGTCCCTGCCCGGTTTTCATCGAACCAGAGAAAGGCGTCATTCACGGAAAGATTGAGAAATCTGTCTGTCGCGACAGGATCCTCGAGAATCATCCGGTCGGTTCGTCCGGCAAGCTGGCTCTTTTCCCGGACGAGATTCCTGAATCGCGACTGTTTTCCCTGCCACCTCGATCGATCTCCCCATTCGACAACCGAACGATCCGTCAAAAGCGGTCGAACCCTGTGTATCCCGGACATGGTTGCCTGTCCCAGGATGGAAGTAAACCCGTCTCCCTTGACAGGAGCCAGAGCGAGCCCAAGCTTTGTGGACGGGGCAGCGCGGAAACAAGCATGATCCGGTTCAAGATCCAGTGTCAGCGGAGTCAGCGAGACGATGCGACCCGAAAAGCAATGCCGGTCGTCAGGACGGCAGAACGGATAAGAGTCCCCTATCCTGCCCCGAAGGCTTTTCGTCAGATGATGTTCAAGCTCGCGTCCCGGGAAAAGAAGAAATCGCCCCTCACCCTCTTCCAAAGGGGTCAGACGATCATCGTCATCGATCCAGAACAGTTTTGGTCCCGACATTCCTTATGGCCGCACTATTCGAAGATGGATTTGACCTTGGAGAAAATTCCGCCGCCGTCTTGAGAGGATCCCGTTCCATGAGTTCCCCCATCCCCGGAAACCGCCGCATACTTTTCCAGGATTTCCCGTTGCTCCCTCGTCAGTTTTGTGGGGATTTCAACCGAGATTCTTACCACCAGGTCCCCGACCTGACGGGTCTGTGGGTTGGCAAGACCTTTTCCACGGAATCGCCTGACTGAGCCTGGCTGAGTCCCTGCATCGAGTTTCAGGGGCAGAGGGGACCCCAGTGTGGGAATTTCGACGTCATCTCCAAAAATTGCCTGGAGAAATGAGATCTTTTTCTCCACGACAAGATCGTCGCCTTCCCGGCTGAAGAAGGGATGGGGCTTGACCGTAATATCGATATACAGATCTCCGGAGGGCCCCCCGTAGGCTCCGGCATGTCCTTCTCCATTGATCCGGACACGAACGCCGGAAGAAACCCCTGCAGGAATCGTTCTGGTGATCGTCCGTTCGACAGACACCCTTCCACGGCCAGAGCAGTTCGTGCAGGTCTCCGTTACGACACGCCCTTCCCCGCCACAAGCGGAACATGCTCTCTGGACAGCAAAAAAACCCTGCTGTATACGGATATAGCCCGTCCCACGGCAAGTCGAACAAACCCGGACGGCCTTGCCATTCTTGGCCCCTGTTCCCGAACAGGGGCTGCAAGACTCCCACCGGGAGAGCTTGATCGAAATCTCGCGGCCAAGAGCGGCTTCTTCAAAGGAAAGCTCCACCTGACGCAAGATATGTTCCCCTTGCTGTGGATGTGGGCCACCTCTTCCGCCACCTCCGAAAAACTCCGAGAACACATCGGCAAACAGGTCCCCAAACGGAGAGCCCGCCTGGCCTGCCGAGCCGTGCTCAAATCCTTCGGTGAAGCCACCGGAATCAAAAAGACTCCTTTTTTGGGGATCCCCCAGAACTTCATAGGCTTCATTGATGGACTTGAACTGGGCTTCTGCAGCCTTGTCCCCAGGATTGCGGTCGGGGTGATATTTCATTGCGAGTTTTCGATAGGATTTCTTGATCTCGTCCTGGGAAGCATTTCTCGCAACGCCCAGAATACTGTAGTAGTCTTTGGAAGCCAATCCAGCCCAATCCTTATTTTTCAGACGGACAACCCCAAGAGGTTGACCTCATTATGATCCGCTTCCCGGCAGATGAAGGGGGTGACCCAAGGACCGAACCCGACGGGAGCACCCTGCTTGCTCTTGCTTCGACCGATCATGCGGAAAGAATCCTTGTCCCAGCGGTCTGGACATCTGGATTCCATGGCAGAAACCGCGAGGAATCCGACGCTGGAACGCGCCAGGCAACAACTCCATCCGGACATGAAAACAACAAAGTATGTCTCTGGAGATTGAGAGAAGAGGCTCCTTTCACCGCGTCCTGAAAGATGGAGCCTGGCCCGGAAAAATCCTCGTCCCGGAAAGACACGAGATGGAATAACACAATGGGGGCTCACGGCGCTGCCCCCATTGGTCGGAGATCCTCAACTGATAGAGTATCAGCTTTTCTTCTTGTTGACATCCTCGTATTCGGCATCCACGACGGTCGGATCTTCGGCAGGACCACTGCTGGAATCCGGTCCCGGCTGCTGCTGGCCGGCAGTTTCCTGGGATTGCTTGTACACAATCTCGGCCAGTTTGTGCGACTGCGACTCCAGTTCCTTGAATGCCGCCTGAAGCGTTTCGGTATCTTCCGACGTCAGCTTGGCCTTCGCCGCATCGATCGCTTCACGGAACGTTCCCCTCTCTACGTCCGAGATCTTGTCTCCGAGTTCGTTCAGGGATTTTTCTGTGGAGTAGACCAGGGATTCCAGATTGTTCCTGAGTTCAATCCGTTCCTTCCGGGCCTTGTCTTCAGTGGCGTGTGCTTCCGCTTCCCTGATGAGGCGGTCAATCTCTTCCTTGGAGAGACCTCCCTGGGCAGTGATGTGGATCGATTGCTCTTTCCCGGTCCCCTTGTCCCTGGCCGAAACGTGGACAATTCCATTCGAGTCGATATCGAAGGAGACCTCAATCTGGGGAACGCCGCGCGGTGCCGGGGGGATCCCCTCAAGATCGAACTCTCCGAGAAGTTTGTTATCGGATGCCAGTTCCCGCTCACCCTGAAAAACCTTCACGGTCACAGAACCCTGATTGTCGGCCGCAGTGGTAAACACCTGGCTTTTTTTAGCCGGAATCGTGGTGTTTCGTTCGATCAGCTTCGTGAACACTCCACCCAATGTCTCAATCCCCAAGGACAAGGGAGTGACATCGAGAAGGAGGACGTCCTTGACTTCACCTTTCAGCACCCCGCCCTGAATCGCGGCCCCGATCGCCACGACCTCGTCCGGATTGACGCCTTTATGGGGATCCTTGCCAAAGAAACCCTTGACCGCTTCCTGAACCTTTGGCATCCGGGTCTGTCCACCGACGAGAACGACCTCATCGATCTCACGCGTAGACATTCCGGCATCGTCCAGCGCCTTCCGCACAGGCTCCATGGAATGAGAGACAAGGTCCCCCACAAGCTGTTCCAGCTTCGACCGGCTCAGTTTCAGGACAAGATGCTTGGGGCCCGTCTGGTCGGCAGTGATGTAGGGAAGATTGATTTCCGTTTCCAGTGCCGTCGACAATTCGATCTTGGCTTTTTCTGCAGCCTCTTTCAGACGTTGCAGGGCCATCTTGTCCTTCTTGAGATCAATCCCGTTTTCCTTCTTGAATTCATCCACAAGAAAATCGATGACCTTGAGATCGAAATCATCTCCGCCAAGATAGGTATCGCCGTTGGTAGACTTGACCTCGAAAACCCCTTCCCCGATTTCGAGGATTGAAATATCAAAGGTTCCTCCACCCAGGTCATAGACAGCGATCTTCTCTTCTTTTTTACTGTCAAGACCATATGCCAAAGAAGCGGCTGTCGGCTCGTTGATGATCCGGAGGACATTCAGGCCGGCAATGGCACCGGCATTTTTCGTGTCCTGTCTCTGGGCATCGTTAAAATACGCAGGAACGGTGATGACGGCTTCCGTTACCTTCTCGCCAAGATAATCTTCTGCGGCCTGCTTGAGCTTGACAAGGATCTTGGCTGAAATCTCGGCGGGGCTGTAAGCCTTTCCCCGGATTTCGACATGGGCATCCCCATTGGCAGATTTCACCACCTTGTATGGCAAACGTTTCGCCGCATGGGCGACCTCGTCGGAATCGAACTTGCGGCCAATCAGCCGCTTGACCGAATACACCGTATTTTCCGGATTTGTGATCGCCTGACGTTTGGCAACCTGGCCGACGAGAACCTCTCCCTTGTCGGTAAATGCCACGACGGAAGGGGTAATGCGTGCGCCTTCCTGGTTGGGAATGACGACAGGCTCCCCGCCTTCCATAATCGAAACAACCGAGTTGGTCGTTCCAAGATCGATCCCTATGACTTTCCCCATCGCTGGTATCCTTTCCTTATTGGAGTCAAAACCCGTTCTGACCATCTAACCATTAAACAGAACAAACCGGCTCATGAACGGGGCCGGGGACGGAGCTGCATCGCTTCAGGAATCCGCCTTCCCTTCCTTCTTCTGCGCCACTGTCACAAGAGAGGGCCGCAAGAGACGATTCTGAAGGAGATAACCCTGCTGGTAAACATCAACGACCATTCCTTCCTCGTGTTCATCCGAGGGAGTGAATCCCATGGCTTCATGAACATTCGGGTCGAAGGAGGATCCACGGGTCGGAACCCGCGTTACATGAAATTTTTCAAGCAGTTCCAGAAACTGCTTCTCTGTCAATCGTACCCCCTCGCCAAGGGCCTTGAGTTCGGGAGCGACTTCCTTCGAGCGGTCGAAGTGGAACAAGGCTCTTTCCAGATTGTCGAGGATGGGAAGAAACTCCTTGAGAAGAGATTCGTTGGCGAACTTTTTCGATTCCTCCAGATCCCTGTTCACCCTCTTGCGATAGTTGTCGAAATCCGCAAGCAGTCGGATGTACTTGTCCTTCCATTGAAGCGCCTCGGAATTCTCCCGGTCCGGAGAAGACTCCTCGCCACCATCCGACTCCGGTTGCCCGGAGGGATTCTCCTGATCGGTCGTCCGGTTTTCCGTAAGTTCCGGATCCTGCGGTTCTTCCATACTCTCTCCTTACGGAACTGAAGGTGAAATAGGCGGCAACGTTTCATCAATCCATTGATTGAGTCTTCCCGAAAGATACATCATCAACGGGATCACCTGGTCGTACTGCATTCTGATGGGACCGACCAGTCCGACAGACCCGATCCAGATGTCCCGATAAATCAGCGGGAGAGAGATCAGCGTACAGGGCTGGAGCCCCGGAAGCTGATTTTCGGAACCGATCTGGACCGATATTCCACGTTGCTGGACAAGCTCTTCGAAAATTTCGAAAAGGGCTGCCTTTTCTTCAAAAACTTCCATTATTTCCCGGAAAACCGCCGCATTGGAGAACTCGGGCATTTCCACAAAACTCGACGGCCGGAACAATTTCATTTCCGGGGTTCTGGAACCAGCGAAAAAATGTTTGAAGATCCCAGAGTACGTCTTCCCCAGATGAGCCATCTCGCTCAGGAGAACTTCCCGGATGACAGAAAGGGAGACGTTCCTGGAGTTTGCATTCAGTTCTTCCCCCAGAGCAACGATCTCCTGCAGGCGGACGCCTTCCGGAATCAGCAGCGTCCGTTTCATGACAGTCCCTGTTTCCGTAATAAGGACGGCAAGAAGATGCCGTTCGGAAATAGGAACGATCTCAAAAGACAGGAGGCGCTCTTCCTGTCGGGCACCGGACTCCATCACGATCCCGGTATAGTTTGTCATGCGGGCGACCAGGCTCATGACACTTGAGAGAATATCCGGAAGATCCACCGAAGATGTTTCTGCCAGAATGACATCAAGAAACGAGGTCAACTGGAGGGAGTCAGGCGTATCCAGCCACTTCGAGAAAGACGAGTTGTCCACAAAATACCTGAACCCCTTCGAGGTCGGGATCCGTCCGGCCGAGGTATGGGGATGCGTCAGGTAGCCATAGTCTTCCAGATCCGCCATCACGTTGCGGATCGTCGCCGGAGAGTAGGCCAGGCCGAACAGTCGATTGACCGCCCGGGAACCCACAGGGACAGCCATACGAATATACCCGGTTACAGTGGCGTTTAAAACCGCCCAACTTCTTTCATCGAGCGTTTCCGACATCGTTCCTCTCCGGTTAGCACTCACCAATATAGAGTGCTAACCACTCTATCAAGGCATAGGAGCGTTGTCAAGAGAATCGGCATCATTCACGGCATTCAATGTGTTCTTTTGCGAGAATGGATGGGAAAAAGGGGTTCGCTCAAAGATAAAGACCAGGGTCACAAGGAAGAGCGCTCCTCCTGCAACGATCTGGTAGAGATCGGAAAATGTGAGCAGCAGCGCTTGAGTATCGAGCGACCGATTGATCAGCCCCAAAGCCATGCTGCTCGACTGGGAAGGATTGGCTCCATGAAAGATCAGGGCATTCCTGAGGGTTTCCTGGTACGAATGAAAGAGCGGACTGGGATCATTCATATTTTTCACAAGATTGGAGCGGTGCACCTGTTCCCAACGTTGCATCAGTGTCGTTAAAACAGCAATCCCTACAGCTCCCCCTACCTGCCCCATCATGCTGACAATGGCTGCTCCGGATGCCACCATCTGCCGGGGAAGCGTTCCCATGGATAACGTCATGATCGTTGGAAAAAGACAGGCAAGTCCCATTCCCCTAAAGATCAGTGGCCAGAAAAATTCCTGAGGACTGACACTCGGGGAAAGAGTGGAAAGTTGATGCAGGGAGATCTCGATTAAAACGGTGCCCAGTAAAATAAAAGGAAAAAGGGGAAGTTTTCCGATCGAGCCTCCGACAACCATCGACATAAGGGCAAAGGCAACGATCCCCGGAAAAAGAATCCAGCCTGTTTCCAGCGGATTCCAGCCCAAGAGGGTCTGACCGATGAGGGGAACGGTAAAAAGGGTTCCGAAGTAAATGGTCCCCAACATCAAAAGGCCAAAAGACCCTGCAAAGAGAGAACGGTTTTTGAGCACTCGGAGATCGATCAACGGATGCTTGGCAACGAACTCCCGAATGATAAAAAGCGGTAACGCCGTTATCCAGATGATGAAGCAGTCCCGTATAAGGGGAGAACTGAACCAGTTGAAACGTTGCCCATCCTCCAGAAAAATCTGAAGGGCCGGAATTCCTGCCACCAGCAGAACGATTCCCCAGATGTCCGTCTCCTCCGCATCAATGGCATAAGGCGATTTGGGCACGAATTTCCAGGACATCACAGTAAGGATCAATCCGATCGGAATATTGATGTAGAACATCCATGGCCATGTTTTATGATAGACAAGGAATCCTCCGATAACGGGACCAAGCGCCGGGCCAAGGCTGATTCCGACAGCAAACAGTGCGTTGGCCAGGCCGATCTGTTTTTTCGGAAAGGCCTCGATCAGGAGGGTCTGGCTGGTCGCAAAAAAAGCAGCCCCGCTAATCCCCTGAAGCAGTCTGAAAAGAATGACGAAAAAAAGGGAGGTCGAGATCGCGCAAAAATAGGAAAAAAGCGTAAAAAGAAGAATCGAACCTGTAAAATATACCGTTCTTCCCAATCGGTCACTTACAAAACGGGTCATGGGGATCATCAGCACGTTACCGATGGAATAGGCCGTAATGACCCAGGCAATCTCGTCCACCGTCGCGTTCAATCCCCCCATCATCTTGGGCAATCCGACATTGACGACCGTCGAGTCGATGGTTTCTATGAGTGTGGCGCCAATGGCCGTTACAGTCAGAGGAATCCTGATCCGGAGAGGATAACCGGGATGATCGTCATCATCGTGTGAAACGGTAGCTTCCATCGCTTACCTGTCCGATGGAAGGCGCTTGTCGGAGTCGCTGGCCTGCCGGAAAAGAGAAGGGGATGATGGATTCACATGAATCGTGGGAATCACGGAAAGGCCCAGCCGGAGAAAATGATTGGGATCGCTGGACGGATCGAGTTCTATGCGCACCGGAACCCGTTGAACCACCTTCGTGAAATTTCCGGTCGCGTTTTCCGGAGGAAAAAGCGACATCACGGCACCGGTCGTCTGCTGGATACTTTCCACTGTTCCGCGAAACCGTTCGTCCGGATAGGCGTCAACCCTGATCGACACAGGGTCGCCGGACCTTACATAAGTCAGATCGCTTTCCTTCAGATTGGCGATGACCCAGACATGGAACGGAACAATATATCCGAGCGGGGTTCCGGGACCGACATACAATCCTTTGACCATGGACTTTGCCGTAACCCGTCCACTGACGGGAGAGACAACTGTCGTATAGGAAAGGTTCAGCTGATCCTGAGCGACCTGCGCCTGCCTCCGGTCGGCATTGGAGCGATCGGCCTTGGCCCTGCTCTTCAGTCCTTCGATGTGGAACTCGATCGCCGCCTTTGCGAGTGTCAGGTGGACCATTCTCTGCCGGGTCGAGAAACCTCCTTTTTTTAGCTTGCTTGCCCGCCTCAGATCCGAAAGGATACGGGACTCTTCCGCTATGGACTCCTGAATGGCGAACCCGTCTGCCTTGACCATTTCCGACGCCTGGGACAGCGCCGCTTCGTCTGCGGCCAGACGGGACTTGTAGTCCCGGGTATCGAGACGAAAGAGTGGCTGGCCTTTCCGGACGACCTGATTGTCGCGGACAAAAACCGCATCCACCGTACCGGGAACCCGGACGGTCACCGGATGGGGACGCCCGGAAACCACTGCATCCTCCGTCGATATATAATGTCTGGAATGCTCCCACCAGAGCACCCCTCCGAGCGATACCAGAAAAACTCCGGTAGAAATTGCCGCGATAATCCCGGGTCTATTCAAAAGAAAACTCCCTCTTTGCGTGACGCATTCTGTATTTTGACGGATTCGGGGATCACTCCGGAAACAATCACCTGCCGTCGACCGGAAGAGAAATTGTTCCCAGACTGAAGCGGTATCGGACCATTTGAATGGCCCAGTCGTATCGGGCCTGGATCAGGTATTCCCTGGTCTGACGGAGAGATGTTTCGGCATCCACAACATCGACCGATCGGGCTGTTCCGACATGAAAAGCCTTTTCCACCAGCCGATCGTTTTCCTGGGCGCTTTCATAAGCTGTTCGGGCCTCATCCAGTTTCTGCTCGGCTGCCCGTACGGCCAACGCCGCTTCCTGAACCTCCGAGGAGATCCTCAGTCTGGCTTCCTGAAGCTGATCGTTCCGGGATGCCAGTCTTGCCCTGGCCTCGTGAATCTGGTGGTGAATGAGTCCTCCTTCGAAAATGGGGACTGAAACGACCCCTCCCACATTGAATGTGGAAAACGGATAAGGAGGAATATAAGGAATACCCAAGGCCTGCTCCGGAATACTGGCCAGAAAATATTGGGCGATGCCATTGATTGCAGGGTAATTCTGCGATTTGACGTTATCCAGGCTGGCTTCCCCTTCTTTCACCTCATCCTCGACCTCCTTGAGATCCGGACGATTCTGATAGGCGGCCGGAATATCCGCTTCAAGACGGATATTCCTCTTGAAGCGTTCCAGGGACAGTTCCTGGGCGATGAAATGAGGGTTTTTCCGTATGCCGATATTTCTCGCCAGTTCGATCTGGGCCGTTTTAAAATCGTTTTCCGAACGGATCCGTTGAAGAAGGGCGGATTCAAGGTTGACCCTGGCCTGGGTGATATCCAGACGGATCCCCACTCCCGCTGAAAGACGGGCCTGGGCTTCCGCAAGATGGTGACGGGCATCCCGGACGCCGGCATTCGCAGTGGCCAGCCCGTGCTGAGCCATCAACAGATTCAGGTAGGAAACGGTCACGTCCCGGTTCAGCGTCAGCATCTCCTGATTCAGCCGGGCTTTCGCTTTTCGGGTTTCCCATCGTGCGCCGCTGACATGGGAAGACGTCCGGCCAAAATCATAGATATTCTGATTCAGTGTCACCGACAGAATGGAAATATCGAAGTACTGGTAACCCGGGAAGAGAAAAACTCCCAGAAAGCTGTTTCCGTATGTATTCTGATAGGATGCCGAGACTTGCGGGAAATATGCCGATCTGGCCTGGGAAATCACTTCCTTCTGGGCAATCTCCTGATGACGAAACTGGTTCAGTGCAGGACGTCTTTCGAGAGCCTCACTGATCGCTTCGCTCAGGCTGATGGATGTCCCGTCGACCAGAAGCGCTGAGGCAGGGGATGAACCCGGGCTCGAAGAATCCGCCCAGAGGATCTTTCCTTCCCCTGATCCCAGGGTTTCGATCAGGATGGAAACACAAAAGATTACGGCTATCCCATGAATTCTCTTCATTCCCCTACAACCCCTTCCCTCGGTGCACTGTCTTGTGATTTCGGAGAAAAACGGCGCATCAGAAAAATGATGGGGAGTCCCATCGCCCCGAATAAACCTGCATACAGGAAGGTCTCGTTGTAACCGGAGATGGAAGCCTGAATGTGGACCAGGTTTGAGAACACCTTCTGAACCAGGGAGTTATCCATATATGCGCGTCCTTCTCCATGCAATTGGGACGACAATCCCTGAACGGTTTTCTGGACGGCATAGGAACCTTCCGTCAAGTGAGACCGGTATTCGGTAAAATATGAAGCGGTCTTGTGATCCTGGATATTTCCCAGGATCGCCACTCCGATCGCCCCTCCGACCTGGAGCATGTTGCTTTGAAGCGTAGAGGCCAGCCCGATATGTTTTTTTTCCACCAGGTTCTGGGGAAGACTGGCGAGAAGAGCGTTGATCAGTCCCAGGGACAAACCAAAAACGAGCTGAGGAATCAGGATCTGGAAAAAGCTGGTGACCTGTGTCAGGAATCCGAACATGAACTGGGAAAGAGTCAGCAGCAAAAATCCGGAAACCAGGATCATCCGCTTGAAGCGGTCCGAAACGGTTCCGGAAAGGTGCCCCATGAAGGGCATGAAGATTCCGGCGACGATGGATGCTGGAAACTGGAGCATTCCCGCATCCATGGCCGGGAACCGGTTAAAGGTCTGGACAAAGAGGGGAAGGAGGAACATTCGGCCAAAAAGGCTGATCGCTCTCAGAAAATTCAGGAGCATGATGGCGGAAAAGTCCCAGTCGAGAAAAATCCGAAGATCGATGATGGGATGCTTCGCATGAAAAGCAGAGAACAGGTAAATCCAGAACGAGACTGCACTGACCAGCCAGCACTCGTAGACAAACCGGTCCGTCCAGCCCCACCTTTCCCCTTCCGTCAGGGCGATCAGGAGAAAGGCAAGCGAGGTTCCCAGGGAAATGAATCCGACAAAGTCGAATGGAACAATCGTCTGGACAGTGTCCTTTTTCAGGAAAAAAAAGGTCAGGATAAAAGAAATGACTCCGACAGGGATATTGACGAAGAAGATATCCCTCCAGTTGTAGTTGTCGATCAGATATCCGCCCAGAATGGGGCCGATCGTGGGAGCCAGCACGATGACGATGCCAAAAAAACCAAAAGCCTTGGCCCGCTCCTCGGGCCTGAACGCCTCCGTGATGATCGTAAATCCCAGCGGCATCATGAGGCCTCCTCCGATGGCCTGCAGGACCCTGAAGAAGATCATCGCTCCCAGGTTGGGAGAAAGACCGCAGAGAAATGAGGAGAGAACGAACAGAAAGGTCGACGCGAGGTAAAGCTGTTTGACCCCCATAACCGTCCGCACCCACGCACTGGAAAGCGTGATGACGGCAAAAGCCATTGCATAGGCGGTGATCACCCAGCGGATCTCGTCCGTATTCGTATCCAGGCTGCCCACCATATTCGGGAGAGCAACATTGACAATGGTCGTATCCAGGACAGGGAGAAACAGCCCCACCATCACAACGGCAAGAGCCCACCACTTGTAATGGGGAGAATCCCCGACAAGGCTCCCCGATTCATGATCTACCATGGAGAACCTTTCCGGATATGAATCCGGACCTCCGCAGACATGCCCGGACGCAAGGAAAAGGTTCCGGGATCATCGATCCGGATCCGGACAGGAATCCGCTGAATCACCTTGACGAACGTTCCGGATGCGTTTTCGGGAGGAAGCAGGGAAACCGCCGCCGCAGAAACGGGAAGGATCCGGGCCACGTGGCCATGAAATCGATGACCTGAATAGGTATCGATATCGATATCCACGGGTTGTCCCACTTTTACGGAAAACATTCTTGTTTCCTTGACTTTGGCAGTGACCCATATGTCCGTCGGATCCACCACGGAAAGCAGCGGCTGTCCTGCGGAAACAACCTCTCCGATCTGTGCAATCCGTTCAGCCACCTGTCCGGGAACAGGCGAATGAACCGTGTAATTGAGAGGGTGCGCTTCGGTGATTTCGAGGCTCATGCGTTCTGCCAGAACCAGTTTCTTGGCCTGGATCATCCGGACATGATCTTCCTCTACTGCCGTCCGCAGATTCTCGAGGTCCTGTGCGGTGATGAATCCCCCTTGCCTGAGTCGAATCCCCCTTTTGTATTGGGACTGTGCATTCGAGAGGAGTATTTCGAGGGAAGCTTCCGAGGAAATTGCATTCTGCAAGTCTCTATAGGCGCGTTGATTGTTTTCGTTGATCATCCCGAGAGAGCGGAATCCCGTTGTATCGATTCGGGCCAGTTCCATGCCTTTCGAGACAGGGTCCCCCTGGTTCAGGGGAAGTTCCATCACCCTGCCTGCGGCATTGGCGGAAATCAGAACGATATTTCCATCCACCGCCGAGTCTTCCGTCGTGACGTAAAACTGGTTGTAGCGTTCGTACATCAGAAAGATGACCACGGTCGCAAGGAGCCCCAGAACAGGGATCCAGAGTTTCGGGCTGCTTCTGATCCCTTTTTTATCGGGTAACCCGAGCATAATCAGCGGCCCTCTCGTGCATCGCGAAGTTCTTTTTTATAGGCGTCTGGAACCGGATGGGAAATAGCGGCCATACTTTTCTTGAAGTCAAAACCCTTGAATGTGGGAGAAGACGGGTTATGACAGGTCTTGCATGTTTTTTCATCAGGCTTTGCGACAAGGCCGACCTCGCGACTCTTGACAGGATCGATCATCGTGCTGAAATGGGAGTAATCTTCCCCGGGTCCATGGCAGGACTCGCACTGAACGCCATCCTTCTTTCTGAACGTAGAGACGATTTCGGGCAAATGCGCACCTGGTGCCGTTGTATGGCAGGAAAGGCATCGAAGATCATTCTGCGGATCCGCAATCCCCATTTTCCGGGCAATGCGAAGGGCTTCAGGAGAAGCGAGGTCCTGAAAGGCTTTCGCATGCGGGGATCGGCTCCATCGCTGGAACTGTTGTCCGATTCTCAGGGACGAATGGCAGACCTCACAAGTCTCATCACCAACATAGCGGTGGAGAAAGACGCTTTCATTGGCTCGTGCGTGCAATCCTCCGAGAACAGAAAAAAAGACGATCGAGATCAAGGATGCGATGTACAGGTTCCGGCTTGTCTTCACGGTCATGCCTTTCCTTCAGAACGTTTGGTTGATGGACGGGAAAAACCTATCCCGTTGAGAAAATGATCGATCAGGCCACCGAGAAAAACTGTACGGTCCATCGGGATGACTTTTTTTCCGGAAAGAACTTCCTGAAAATGAAAAAATGCAAACAGAGGCCCCATAAAGAACCATACGTCGCGAGGAGGATCCAGCAAAGGAAGTCCGATCCCGTCCTTCCACCACTTCAGGACCTCCACTATCCGGTTGATGGAAAGCTCCATGATCAATTTCGGGTAAAGCGGTTCGCCTTCCTCTTCGAGCAGCCGGAACTCGCTGACGACAATTCGGTGGACATCCTTGTTGATCTCCATCGAATTCAGCATGATTCTTCCCAGATCTCCCAAAAATTCGGGAAACGCGTCCGGGCGGGCGGGACCTCCCCTGATCCGCTCTTCCCACATTGAAAGGAAGCGATACAAGGGAGAACAGTCCTGGTGGAACTTGGAGCGGATAATTTCCTGAAGAAGGGATTTTTTGCTGGGAAAATAATGATAGATAAGGCCTTCCGTAATCCCTGCACGACAAGCGATTTTTCGGTTTGTCGTCGCATGGTACCCCTCTTCAGCAAAACACTTCAGCGCTGAATCCAGGATCTCCCTTTTTCGTTGGGCGCTTTTATCACAGGGATCTGTCACGATCGTCTTCCTCAACAAAATCATTAATTGACTGATCAATCAATAATCTAAGGGAGGAAGATCTTCTTGTCAATTTCCATTGAGAAAATTCCGGGACGAAGAGGATCTCCGGAAACCCGGAGGTCAGGAGACCGGATCCTTATGTGACGAGGAAGTCTTTTCCTCAAGCGGGTAGCCCCAGGGGTCCCGCTTGGGAAGATCATGCGGCAATTTCTTCTGCAGGAACTTCTCATGTTTTACAAATCGGGAAATACTGATCGCCACAAGAAAGATCAGGATAACCAGTCCCGAAAGAATAATGGAGTAATTGACGATCGAGTTGAGGTCGCTTCCGGTATCCAAGTCCATGATGGGGAAATCCTCCTTGGTTCAAGACCTGTACGGGATCTATGGTCTCGGATCCGTATTGCCGGGACGGATGATCAATTCTGAGCGCTGGGGAGACTGACCCAGGGGATGAAACCCCATTTCTCCTGCGGCCATATCCAGGTGGATCCCGAGAATCTCCTGAAAATCCGGGTTCAGCACTTCCGTCTCCGAGCGTTGATCCACAATCTTGATATAGGCCTGACACCCTTCGCAGGCGAGAATTGCCTGATTCTCTTCAGGATGTTTATAGAGAAGATTGACGCGGTCCGGATCGATCAAACCGCAGGCCGGACAACCTTCCGGAGGATTGGAAACCCAGGAGAATGAACAGAAGAAACAGAAGTAACGCCGTTTTCCTTCCGACAGGGATTGTCCGAGGAAAGGAGATCCCCCGCAAATCGGGCACAAAGGGAAATCCCAGTCAAGATCGTTGAGAACTGTCCTCAACGTCTCATGAAGCCGCTCGAAGGAGATGCGCAACGTCATCTTGATCAGATGCATCAAGAGGGGGCCAGGTACCTCCATCTCGAGGGAGATCCTGTCCAGATAAGCGTCATCGCGTGTCAGGACAGTTTTGATCAACCAGGATTCGCTCCTCCCCGAAACGCGGAGGAAAGAGGAGAGGCGCTGGGCCAGAACTTCTTTTTCCCCTCCCCCCTGACGCATGACGGTTATAATTTTCCGCAGCTGAACTTCAGAGTTTGCAAAACTGAGCCGGTCGAACGACTGCCGGTCGATCAGCGCACGACCGGTCTTCCGCCGCTCCCTGACATTTTGGTCCCTAAGATCGATGGCAGGAAGAAAATCGTCCGGCGGAGATGCATGCCATATCTCCTCTATTTTCTGGTAGAACTGGAAAATTTCCCGAAGATGGGGCCTCGCCCTGATGTGAGCGGAAAGCTGCTGTTCTTTTGAAATGGCCATCCTCGACATTCCTTTCGATTGTCAGTTTTGCTGGGAAGCGGCAATCTTCTTGATTCGCTGGACACGGATCACACCCTTGACCTGCTGAATCTCATCCATGATCGTTTGAAGATGTGTCACATCCCTTACAGTCAATGAAAAATTGAGTACTGCCATTTTCCTTCGATCCTGTCGCACTTCCGCATGAGTGATGTTTGCCCCTTTTGTCGAGATGGCGGACGAGACTGCGGCCAGCATTCCGGGCTTGTCTTCCATCAGGACTTTCAGGTCCACATCAAAGAAGGATCCGGTTTCGGAATCCCATGTTGCTGCAATGAACCGTTCTTTCTGGACAGAAAGATGATCCAGATTCGGGCAGTCCCTGGAATGAATGATGATCCCTCTCCCACGGGTGACAAACCCGACGATTTCTTCTCCGGGAACCGGATTGCAGCATCGGGCAAGACCAAGAAGCAGATCTTTTCCACCGCCCCGCACCACAATCGGATAATCGGAAACGGAAAGTTCATGATCCGGAGGAGTTGCAGCCGGAGCGTCAAACGGCAAGGGAAACAGTTTCCTCAAAATCGAAAGGGAGGTAATTTTCCCGAACCCGATCCTGGAATAGACATTCTCAATCGTTGGTGTCGGGAGGTCGGAAAAAGAAAGGAGAATATCGAGATGTGGCGGCTTCAGAAACTCTGCCAGAGACTTGTGGTGTTTCCGGAACTCGGACTCAAGCGCTTTTTTCCCGATCTCGGCACTCTGACGATCCTCTTCTTCTTTC
>DAIEST010000183.1 GCA_027346125.1 Leptospirillum sp.
ATTCATTTCTGAGCTGCCTACCCGGCAGTGAACGAGAAATGCAGACAAATCCGATACGAATACAATTTCTGAGCTGCCGACCCGGCAGTGAACCTGGACATACTCTTGTTCCTGTTTCTTTCTCTTTTCTGAGCTGCCTACCCGGCAGTGAACGGTTATGCCCGTCAGGCCGTTGCCAATACTTCTTTCTGAGCTGCCTACCCGGCAGTGAACCTCGGAACGGGAACGGTCTAAGGAGCGGAGATTTTCTGAGCTGCCTACCCGGCAGTGAACGACCAGATCGTTTCGCGTGGAGGGGCGCAGACTTTCTGAGCTGCCTACCCGGCAGTGAACGTCCCGATCCGGTGCGACTGGTGCGATGAGAATTTCTGAGCTGCCTACCCGGCAGTGAACATCATGATTGTTTCAATGATAGAGATTGTCATTTTTCTGAGCTGCCTACCCGGCAGTGAACAACGATGTGCTTTATAAAAAGCGCCTCCAATACATGTTTTTCACCTAATCACATCGCAAGAACCCAAAAAATAATCATTCCTTCAAATCCTTCTCATGTAATGATTTATTTTTACCCTCCAAAAAAGGGTCAGAACCAAGGAATCGATCCCCCCGCACTCAATCCATAACTGTTAAATGAGTTCGTCTGTCTTTCCTCCAGTAATGGCCCATGCTGAACAAACAAACGAAAATCGTGTCCGGAGCTTTTGCTTGAAATCTGCAAATACGGGAGTTCTAGCTTTCTTGCAACACTATCGGGGATTTTCCTTTCGGCTTCTTCCGGGGTGATTCCCTGTCGTCGCTCTAGCCGTCTTCGAAGCCGATCCGGACTGCTTTTTGCTTGAACCCGCAGAACCTTTCGGAACTTTGTGCCTTGAGGAACGCGATCAACTTCAGATAAATCAATGTAGTCCCGCATTCCTTTCCACCAATTGTCAGCCACAAGATTCCGCAGTGCCCCTTCCGACCCATGGATTCTCAGGCAAGATCCAAAACTTTTGCCCTTGACCTCAGGAAAACTGATCCCAACATCCCGATATCCACCCTTTACCAAGGCAAGATGGAACGCACCGAATAGGGTGTTCATTACATGGTTTGGAGAAATTTCTGGATTTTCCAGTATTTTGATATCGCAATAGTGATCCATTTCACCCGCTCCTCATAATTACTCCGATTTTTCTCCAAAAACTCCACCCCGTACAAGAACGGCCATAACGAAATGCTGGTTCTCCTGTGTAGGTATCTTATCTTTGATGAGCCAGTTGTCGAACAGCGAGTAAAAATCAGTTTTTTCACGGGGCTGACGATAGGCTTTCCCTTCGGAAGTTACCGAACCATAAGGCTCAACTGCGATAGGGAAAGAGGCTTCTGGATACCAGGTGTCGATCGTCCGGATAGCGTTTCCTATTTTCTGAGAATGAATTCCGGCAATTCCGTCGATATGATAAAGCGTTTTGCTTTTTTTCCCCTGTCCCTTGTCGAGGATCAGTTCCTGGGAAGGATAGACTTCGCCGGACCCCATCCGAACAAAGGCTTCGACTTCCAGCAAAACATGCCGGGATCCCGACAGCCCTTCTCCTATCAAAGCGGCCACCTCCCTCAACGGGTCACCAGCCTGTGAGACAGAATCGAATTGACGCAACGACAGGGACAAGGCATCGAATGTCCATGATTTTTGGGGATGACCCTCGACGATATGCCTGATCCGTATCTCGACCCGTTCCACACCGAGTCGGTTTCTCCAGAGAAATCGTCCGTTTGCCAGATTGAAGGTATAGCGGTATGCCAGCTCCGACAAACCGTGAGAGTCCATGTAGGTCTGGACAATTTCCGAGATCCTCTGTTTGTATTCCGGACTGTTGCAGGCCGAGGGGACGCCAACACCAGGCAAAACCCGGAGTGAAAAATGAACTTTCAGCGTATCAGATCCTTCCGGAAGAGTGGCCACATCGATCGTCTGGAGATTGGGGTTTTCAATAGAAGCGTTGATTTTTAGCGGATCCTGGTTTTTTTCTCCTTTGAGCCTGTTCGAGATCGTTCCCCGAACAGACTTCTCGCGGATTCTGACAGGATCCCATCCGACATTTTTCTCCCGGCCCTCCCATCGGCCGTGGTAAAGAAGAGCGTCGGACGGATCAAGTTTGCGTTCGAAGGCGAGAACAGAAGCGGTTTCTAATTTTTCAGACATGATCATCCTCCCTTGTTGGTTTATAGCCGTTTACGCAACGGTAAAGGCCATGTTCTTCATCGTAGTGACCCCACCACAGAAGCTCCCTGGCATCAGACAAATGATGAGGCCCGATCCACTCACCAATGGAATAGGCACTTTCGACAAATCGGACAGGGGTCGTACTGTCCCGGGTGTTTGCAACGGATCCTGCGGGATGGATTCCGGTGAGGGAGCCGTAACCGATGGGAATGGGAACGATCCATCTCCTCCGCTCCTTGCGGCTGGAGACCCAGGTGGCGATTTTATCCGATTCACCATCCTGTCCGTCATCCTGAATCACCGCCCGTACATTGTTTCGGGATAAGTCAAGCCAGGCATCCAAAGGAGTAGAGTCCGCCTTTTCCTCTTTCAATTCGTCAAGACGTTCCTGCAAAAGATCCTCGCGAGAGACCAGAGAAAATCCGGGAAGAAGACTTCGCCTGAGTTTCCTGAAGGCGAGTCTTCTTTTTTCGATATCCTCGTCCACCACCTCGAGTCGGGGTGTTCGGGAGGATCCCGGAATGACCGTTCCCCCGGCGATCCGCATTTCTTCGATCGTCCGGGAAATCCGGAGTGCCATTTTTTTTCTCTCTTCTTCAGAAACAAGGATTTCCGATGGTGCGTCGACACCCAAGATCAGGCTCATCTCAAGGCGCGCCCGTCCTTCTTCGATAATCGAATCGGTTTCTCCGTTGGACTTGACAGGATTGCGCGTCAGAGAGAATTTTCTTGTAAAAAAATTGGTAGAGCCGACCTGTGGATCGAACCTGTGACAGACGATACCGATGGAATTGAAGGCGATCCTGAACTCCGAGTCGGCGTGAATCATCTTTCTCTCGAGGGCTCCCATCAATCCAAGAAAGGCCGTCAGAGATGGGAACCCCCATGTGAGTGGGGCAGAAATGGCGTTGGCGTTCTGAATCCGGATCCTTGGGATCACTAGAAGTGCGTTGAAATCCGGGATGTCAAGCATTGGCATTCTCCTTCTCCATCGGCGATCCAAGGATCGAATCCCATGGCTCGCCTTCCAGCATTCCGGAAAAATAGTCATGCTCGACATCGCCCAGCAGAAGGATTTTTCCAAGCTCATGGTTCAGCCAGTTTCCAAATTTGTGACGTATTTTTTCCTTCCATTCCGGAGGAGGGGAGTTTGCCCCTTTCGGATCGAAAAGGAATTTCTCTTCGGCCGACAAACGGCACCGGGGATCGGATGACCACCCCGGGTCGAGCGAGTGAATCTTGTCCAAATACAGGACGATCTCACCGATGATCCGCTCGACGAGGTCGTCCCGTCGGATCCTTGTTTCAAGAATCGGAGGAGGATCGGCTTCCAGAAAAGTTCGAAGGGCACGGATGAGCGGTTTCAACTCCGGACGCTTCCCGGCGTGATCAAAAAAAGTGGTCGTTCCCCAGAGAGGGGCGGCCGGACGCTCTTTCCATGAAGGAGGGAGAGATGCCAGAAGATAGTTGACTCCCCCTCGCTCACTGTTGAGTTGACTGATGTTCAGGGGTTTTGTACCACCGATTTTTCTCATTGCGAGGTTCGTGTATTCATGGATCTCATGTTCCGAAAAACTTTTTTCCCTTCTGGCCTTCCTCGCATCCTTAGCCGCTTCTCCATAAAGATCCTCACTGATAATCTCATGAATTCTGTGAACAAGAGAGCTTTCGAACAGGGGGAGCAGAAGATGATAGTCTTCATCCTTGGCGGGATCCTTGCCGATCATCCAGTAAACCTGCTTGGCGAGCGTATGGGAGGCAAGTCCTCTGTCTGTTCTTCGCACAATTCCAGAAAAGCTCCGTGCCAACTTTTCGCCCTGACCGGGCTCGTCCGACAGAATGTGGGAGATCTCCGGCCGGCCTTCCAGGATCAAGCGCAAAAGACTTGTCCCCTCGAACTCGAGGGATAGAAATTTGTAGACATCCAGAGCGGCGGCATTCCCAACGACATCTTTGAAGAATTGGTCTTGAAGAAGATAGGATCCAACAAATCCATGCGGGGAGAGTTCGACAGGCTCGACGTACAGGCTGGAACCTCTGGAATACTGATGAGCCGCCTTGGCGATATGTGTTGCAAATTCAAGCTGGGAAACCCTGCGCGCGGCATCGTCAATCCAGACAGACGGAGTATATTTTTCCGACAGTTCCAGCGGTATTTCTCCATCACCAGAATTTTGGGATAACTGTTCAGGATCATCCGCCGGGACTTCCAGAATCGCTCCCGGTTCTTTTTTGCTTTTCTTCCCTTCCTGTTTTTTCCTGTTCTCAAGTCTGGCACCCAGAAATTCGGAAATGGCCTCCCTGAAGCCGGCGACAACATCCATGTTGACTTTTTCCATCAGACCCCCTCCTTTCTGAGGATCAGAATGAACCTCCCCGAATAAAAAATCAACCTTTAGGTTTTTATTTTTCATACATTTAAAAAAATTTTTTGATAAGCTAGACCGTGCATACCACTGCCGAACAGGCAGCTCAGAAATTTAGATTTTTATTTTTTAACCTTCACTGCCGGACAGGCAGACATCAGTCATCAATATCCAGAGCGGAACTGAACCCAAGGGCGGGGTGAAATCTCCACCCGTTTTTGGATTCGGGAAGTCGAACCGTTCCGAAACGGATGGCACAGTTCCGAAGATCCATCTCAAGCTCGTCGGCCAGATTGAGGAGCAATGTCATGTAATCGGACTCACCCCAGATTCCTATCCGGACTCCCTTGACCTTTTCGTCGGGAATCCGGTGGTTTTTGGAGCGTTCGACAGGAACTATCGCGACCTCTCCCTTGTCTTCCCGGATTTCATGAAGGCAGTAATCTTCTTCATCACTGTCCGGCAACAGGACCAAATCACTATAGTTTCGCCCATCCTTCCGGAACCTCTGTTCTTTCTGCAATATCCCGGTCAGCATGGCCCGTGGGTATGACCACCACGAAAAGGCCCCCAATCCCGGACCTTTTTTCTCATTCCCCGATCCGCGCACCCGGGAACCTTTTGTTGCCGCTTCGGATTCGGAAGCATCGGAAGGGATCATCAACTTTCCGAGACGGGCATGTTCGAGATCGACGAGCCTAGACTCCCAGTGAAGCACCGGTCGTTCAACGATCCTGGAGGAAGAATCGAGGACCCTCCATTCTTCCTCCAGAAGGATCTTTTTCAGGGAATGGCTTTCAAGGGTAAAGTCCGCACTTTCAAATCCCGGCCTCCAGTAGGCGGGATTCTTGCCCTCAAGAGAATTGATATTTCTTTCGAATATCGCGACATTGGGAGATCCAACTTCTTTCTTCCGATGGCGGAGGACGCGTCCGGCAAGCTGGATCAGAGACCGCATCGAGGAGGGTTCAACCACGGCCCAGTCGTAATCGTGATCCCGCCCGACCTCCGTCACGGGGGAGCCAAGCACGATAAAAAGATGATCCGTTTCCGGAAAAACATCTAGATCACGGCGAACATCGGTATCCCGGAAAACCTGCCGGGGATCCTTGCGGCGGAGAACCTTGTCGAGACGGTGTTCGATGGATGAGCGGACAAGAAGCGGAAGCTGTGAATGATAGACGCATAGGTGAATGCGATACCCCTCCGGAATCCCCAGCTTAAAAAGTGCGAGAGCCACATCGACAAGGGGATTGATATTTGCCATTCGCACGAGGCCAAAACTGACTCGCTTTCCGCTGTCCGGATCGACCTCGTGGTGGTTTTTATGGAGATCGAGGGCCGTGGCGAGTGCCTTCTCGGCAAAGATCTCCCGTACGTTTCCCCCCTTTCCGTTAGGTATAGCGATATCGATAAGTGCTCCCCGTCTCAAAATGGCCTGTTGTGAAAGCTTTTCCTTCCGCTTTTCCGAAAATTTCCGATGGATCTCCACAAAATCGCTTCGATCCCTACACTCTTTTTCGAGCACCCCGAATTCGTCGACCCACAGGCAACAGATGTCGGGCATTTCTTCGGGATGTTCCCCCCTGTTTTTCTGGTAATGCCGGCGTCCTTCCCTGTAGGATTCGAACATCCCCGAAACCAGGGCGGGAGGCAGGGTGGCGGAGGAAAGCAAAACCCGGCACCCCAGGAGACCCGCCCAATGCACAAGACGGGAAATCGCCGGAAGATCGGAGATGTCGTAGTCGTCGAGTTCGTCCAGTACAAGATCTCCGCTCAAAAGACGCAGGACCGGGGCGATCTGGTGGCCACCACGGGTTCCTTCCGTTGCCGGAACGAGATGGTCGATCGTGCAAACCAGCATGGGGGCAGACAAAAGGTCCTTCACCCTGGAATCGTCCAGAAGCCGGTCGAGTATCGGGTTTGCTTCCGGATTTCCCTCGTAAAAAACATGGCTGCCCTCCTCGATCAGGGATTCGGCGGAGGCCGATCCGGACCTTTCGGCCTCTCGCCCATATAGATCCAGAAGCTCCATGGTGGCCGCCCCGCCGATGCGGATCGCGACCTCGTCCTCTCCCAGTTCGAGTCGCTCCCGATATTCCGTTCCCGTCTGCCGTGTCAGCGTCCGCAATCCCAGGGCAAAGGAGCAACGCATCCCGTGCTCAGGATCGTTCAGGGCATACATCATGCGAGCATTGGCCAGTGTCTTCCCGCACCCCGTGGAGGCCATATTCACGATAAAGGCCCCTTGGAGCGCGGAACGATGACAGATGCCTTCAGCGTGATCGGCAGCCCGGTTCTGCCAGCGGAATTGCTCGTCGGGGCTTCTTTTCCTGAGACCCCTGTGGCGGGCCAGTCTGGAGAGGTCCGAAGAAACCATCGGAAGAGCCCGGACGATTTTTCCGACCAGCGACTCGACTCCCAGAAGATGTTCGTCCAGCGGTTGGTTGAGTTTTCCCGTTTTCCGATCCGTATTGGCAAAGACCTTCCATCCGCTTTTTACAGGCAACCGTGTTTCTGGGGAAATCCTTCCCGAATAGTCATGGTCAGCCAGCATCAGGCAGAGCCGGGACAGATGCATGACAAAGGGATCCTCGAGCATTTCTTTCGGATCGATCATCGGCAGGCGGAAAAGGAGCCTGTTGGCCAGCTTCGCGATCCTTTTCCTCCAGTCCGGCCTGTCGAAAGGTGTTCCATTGGGAAACGTCCAGTAGTGCTCGGGAGAGTCATTCACTTCGGTCTTCTGGTTCCATGTGGCGAGAATATTTTCAGGAACACTCTGTAAAAACTCCGTCCGGAATGAGTCATCCGGATACACGGGGAGACGATGGTGGGAGACGATCAGCCAGCCTATGATCTGGGCAAGAGGCGGAAGCTTTTTGAAGGGAGGAGTCGTCTCTCCAAGCCCATCTCTTTGAAGGCGCTCCAAAAGTCCCATGGACCTTTCTTCCGGATCCGAAAGGCGGGAAAGCCACCCATGATCATTGTCGTCTCCTACATAAGACTGTAAAAGTCTCAGGGAAACCCATTCGTGGCGATAAAGGTTTCCCAATGGAGATTTGGATTTCAAGAGGTTCTGAAACGCTCTGGAGGATTTTCCCAGATCATGGAGAAGAGCTGCCAGGGAAGTCAAAAGCGAGATGTTCTGAAGTGTGTGCCAATCGTTTTCGTCTTTTTCCCGAAGGATGTCCCGTGAAGTCGAATCGGTGGGAGCCGCCCCGCGCATGTTGAACTGTCCCGAATCCCCCACAATCCATAATAGTTCGCTGTGATCGGCTCCCCGGATCCAGTGGCAGGCGACGGCCGTATTTTTGCGGGCGGTTTTTCCAAGCAGACGGCGAAGGGTATCGAGACCGTTCTTCGTCATCGCGGTCTGCCAAGTTCGTTCACCCCGGCGTTCCGCATACTGGTCCAAGATCCGTCGGCTTTCGGAGAGAGCCCTCCCTGAACATTGGGACACAAACAGGACGTTCACGTCTCTCTCCCAGAGAATTTGACGGCGACGGACTTGATCGTGTCGATCATGAAATCGAGCGATTCGGAACGGGTCAATGCCTCGATGCATGCCTGTCGGAATTCCTGCTCCCCATCTCCTCTCATAGCAGAAATAAATGCCTGCGGGAGGATGACCGCATCCTTGACCAGGTCAGCGACATCGAAAACAAGACCTCCCCGTCTTGTTTTCCCATGCAAGACGGAAAGGCCATGGGGAATCCCCAGTACCCAAGTCGCCGTTGCCCCGAGACCGTAGGCAAGGTAATTTCCATGGTCAAGGAATCGATTGGCTGAATCCGTTCCACTTCCCCTTTTGGCTCTCGTAAACTCACCGTAATCCACGGCCCGGGCCGCAATCCGGAACAGCTCCTTTGTCAGCCGGGCTTCCTCGGTCAGGAGGGAAACATTGTCCGGGGCCTCCTCAACAGCCTTCATGGAGGTTTCAACCAGCAGACCGAGATGACCGGAGTCACCCTCGAACTCCGCCTCTCTCAGAGGACGGCTCGTCGTCCATGTGTTCCTGAGGCGCTCCAGCCGTGCCTTCTGAAACTCTTTTGCGGCGGAAAGCCTTTCTCCCTCGTCAAACCAGAGCCCGACCCAGGACTGAAGGTATTCGGTAGGGCGGTATTCGCTCTGGGGACTGAACCAGACCACCTCCACATCGGCTTCATTGGCAGCAAACAGGGGCGTGCCACCCCCTCCGCAAAAACCGACCAGCACGCCGGCCCGTGCCAGTTCCCTCATGGCCGCCTGTGTTACGGACGTCCCCGTTCCGAGAAGAATGTTCGTGGTGTTGGCGATGGGGATGTTCCAGTAGAGTGATCGCTTCCCGCGGTCGGTCACATACTCGACCCTTCCCCCATTGACGAGAACTCGACAATGCTCCAGATAGTAAATATTGGCTCTTTTGGAATGCAGGATAGTCTTGAGTGAAGAGCTGGCGATCGCTTCCATATCTTTCTGCCTCCTGATGGAGTGGATCAAAATGGATCCTGATCACCCATGTTCCTCAGCCATCTATAAGGCGGTAAGAACGAAGGGGTGTCCGGAGAGTGAGATAGGCAAAGAATCAGTTCGAGTCGTCAGAATCTTTCCTCTGTATGACGACTTTGTTTTTCCGAATGATTTTCCTGAATGCTTCGCTTGTTACGGCCCAATCGATGATATTGACCTTGTAGGAATATTGGAGTCGCTGAAAGCGTCCCTCAGGAAGGCCAAGGTCCTGAAATCCAGCGGAGTACCCCCGATGATGTCCAGATCGAGGTCGAACACCTCATTGGATGTCTGTTTTTTCCGGGAAGCAGCCGGTTCAGGATCTCCATGATAATTCCGATGTGGTCCTCTCGAACATCAATCGGCATTTCGCAAGGCTTCCAGCAAACCGATCGCATTGGGGAGGAATCATTCGGCCCGTTTGAACACGACATTGGCAACTTGGGGATTATAGGAGTTCGAGGTCCCATTGCGGGCCTCATAATGTTGTCCAATCCACTCTTCGGCGCTCTGGATGAGCCGGAGTCGGGCGGATTTCCTGAACAGGTCTCTTTTTGTACGGATTGCGCTTTCCGCAACCTGGGCGATATGCTTCAGATATTGCTGGATCTGCTTCCATCTGATCTCCATGGTGTACTTGAAGCGTTGGATGACGCTGTCCCGGAATAACTCGTTTTTGGGATCGGCTCGTCCTGATTCATTCCGGATTTGAGTTGTCCGATCGATTTTTCCAACGACTCAAGATTCAGGGGTTCCAATCCAACTCCTTGACAAAAAGTGTTTGCGGATTCTTCCTCGCTGTTTTTTCATGGGAAACTTGCCCGTTTAGGTCCGGGTAGTCAAAACTCCTCCAAAGATTCCCTTTTCTTTTAGCATCTTCCCTCTAATTGCGTTCTTGATGATGGTAATAGAGTCAGTTTTCTTCTCCGGGTGATGGAAAGGGAGAAGGTTTCAGGGGAAAATATATCTGGGGACGATATCCTTACAAATCTAGATCGAGATGCCTGTTGGAAAACCCGGATGCTAGGGGGCAGATCAGATGAGTGACCGGTTTGACGGTATTCTCTTCGATTCGGGTGCTATAGGCTGAAAGCGTATATTTGTATGTGCCGCAGTAACTCTCCAGAAAGAAGGGACCGATTTTCGGATCGATACGAATCGTCTTATCGAGACGGGTCAGTCCGATAACCATTTCCAGAATATCTTCTCTCAATTCCTTGGCCTCATCCAGTGCCGAATTGATATCGTCCTCGGAAAGAGATGCGGAGGTTTTCCTCTTATAGTCCGATTTGTGATAGGGGTGGCTATGATACGTTCCTAGGTACTGAATCATGGGATAGGCTTCCAGAACCTCCCGAATCCGCTCATAATGGCGGGAGGACGGTTCCACCGATGTTGGGGTTTTGATTTCAAGAACATGCATTGGAATGGTGAACTGGACCGTGTGAACAATCAAATTGTTTTTAAGGACGCGCTGACCAAAGAGCAGTCCAAAAACCTCCCCCTCTGGGAAGCGGAATCGGAGTTTGAAAAAGGGAGAACCCACCTCTCGCTTTCCTCCGTATTTAGATGGATAGGATTCGATGGATGAGGCGAGTATTGAGAGAAAGGCTGCGTCCGAGAGATACACGAGTGATTCCATCAAATTATCCCCCTCCGTCTGTCAAGGGAAGAACTACCCCTGTTCGGTCCCGTCCAAGTCTTTTACAAGGTCTTCAATCCGCATGCCCCGAAAGGCGGTTGGAAAACAACGACTCAAGAAACTGTACATTGGTGGTCAAGACGATAGGCGCATCCCAGTTCTGAGAGAGCAGGCGGCGTTGACGGTCAGTTACATTTTCCGCGTCACCTCTCGCCGCCTCCTCACCAAGACCAGCCAAACTATGATGCTCCAGAACAAAGTTGTCTGGAAAACCCGTAAATACACTTCTGTATACTCTCGCCGTTTGGTCAATGATGGAGAGAAAAGGCATGACAACTATGATCCGACACAACTTATGCCGGGCGGCATGTTCCAGGGCAAACTTGAGCATAGCCAATGTTTTTCCGGAACCAGTCGGCGCGGTGAAGGTAAATGTCCCGGTTTCGCTCTGCGAGGCTTTGATCGCATCTTGCCAAAGCATCTCCCTTGCTAAGCGCACTCTCCCCTCAGTCTGATTTTTGTTCCGGATATTGAGCATGTACGAATCAAGTGCAGTCAAAGCAGCATCCGTATCGAGGTCTGATCCGTTGGGACGATAGCGTTTTCCGTTTGCGTTGCCCTCGAAATGTGCCTCGGTGTCGACAAAGTCAGCATCCGAAAGGCAGGAAAACAAGAGTCGGACATCGAGCATCGCGGCAACGGGGTATCTCATACCGTCCTTTAACGAAAGCGCTGTGCGTTCTGGAGTCTCAAATGCCAAGCCGTCCATTTCGGCCAGATGTTTAAGGTGCAGTGGGTCAGGATCGCTCAGTTCGAGACGGAAAGGATGGTTCTGGATAAGCATCTTGGGATCTATGCCTCGCAAAAATTCTACTGATGCACCTTGCAATCCGACATGATGTCCCTGGATTGCCAAAGCGGCGGCTACTGTGTGTGTTTCCGTCAGAGCAATCCAAGCACCCTGCGACCAGTGGTCGAGGCCGGAGTCCATGCCATGGAGCCTGTCCTGGAAACGGGTACCATACTTGCCTAAATCGTGTAACAGACCGGCTAATGCTGCTTCATTAGACCACGATGCTTTCCCGGCAAACTGCTTTGCGAGTCGACCTACACACTCTTCAGGTGATCGGCAAGCAGATGCCATTGTCCAGCCGAATTTTCACTATGTGCGTAAACTGCTTCCATTAATAATCGACTCACTCATAATTGTAATGAAGGTCTTCAAAAATTGAATTTTAGAGGGCGATGTAATCGTTTATGAAAAAGTAATCGTTTGAATAGAAAATATCAATAAAATATACCCAAAATCGAAATTGATTTTCTGTCCACCGCTTTCAAAAGGGGTGTGGAGGGCAATTCCGGTTTTTGGGCCGGGGTTCCTCTCCAATGTGTCCGACTTTTACCCAAAGAAGGGGGAAAGTTCAGAAATCCTGGCCTTTCCCCAATTTAAGGCCGCATTTTTACTCAGGTCTCCTTTTGTTTCCGTTGACCCCGGGATGGATGGGGCCGGACAACCCCTATGCATCACTCTTTCCTGGACAAAAAACATTCATTTTTTCCGAGCCCCGGTGTCTGTTTTCCCCCGTGAAAGACGGGGTGTGGAAAACTTGACTTTTCTCGGATCATCCGAAAACAAAATCAATTTCCGATAAGGATTTTCAGTTTCGAATCCCCACACCGGCTCTGCTTTTAGACAGATTTTACTTTTTCGACTTCTTCTCAGGCTTCCGGGGATCATCTGTGGAAAACTCTGTGGAGAAATCCCGACAAGACAATAGCCGCCCGTTTTTCTTCTCCTTGATCAAGATCTGGTCAAGCGACCGAGTGGGAAAATAGAGGGCAAATCTGATCCGGGTGGATCCTTTCAGGGGGATGTCCGGGCGATTTCCTGGAGAATTCGTTCGATTATTCGAATCTCGGTGGGGTAGGTCCACAAGACACAAAGGAGTTCCCCGAAATGGGTGGACTCGATCTTCTCCTGAAAAGAATAGGCCGCGACCGCACGGGCCGCCATCAGCACTTTTTTCCATCTGCGGTCGGAGATCCAGACTCCTTCCTGGAAAAACCGCTCCCTCAGGTGCAGGATGGCTTCGAGACCGCTTTTACCCAGTCCGATCCTGTTCCGGATACTGTCTTCGCTTTCCTTGAACCGTTCCGGGGGAATCCCGTTTCCGGAATCGGGAGAAACGATCTCCGACCGGTCCGTTCCCATGGACAGAAACCGCTGGAAGTTTTCGGAGCCGGAGATCGGCCTCACGATCGACCGGAAGGTGAACCGGTCATAGAACGCATCCAGTCCGTCGGCAGGAGACGGGTTCTGGTTGCTGGCGCCGAAAAGGGTCAAAAGAGGAATCCTTCGGGTGTCCGGGAGATAGGCAATCCGTTCGTTCAGGATGGGGAGCAGTCCCAGAAGGGTCTCCTTCGGAGCCCTGAAGACTTCGTCCAGAAAGACGACGTGGGCGCCGGGGATCTGATCTTCTCCCATGAGGGAGCGGAATGCCGTTTCTCCGGTCATCGATGTTTCATGGTAGCGGGCTCCCTCCAATCGCCGGACCAGAGAACGGATCAGAAGACTCTTGGCGGTACCCGGGGCTCCGATCTGATAGACATGTTCGTTGATCAGGAGGGCCAGGAGTGCGGAACGGACCACTTCCTTTCGCTCCAGGAAGGCGTCGTTCAACTCTTCCTCGATCGCCCGGCACCTCTCGATGAGGTCGAAGAGCGCATCGAGAGGCATGGAGGACTCGCCGGTTCCGGAAATCATGGTTTGCGGGATGCGGCCGGCAAGGGAAATCCCTGGAGGACCACGACATCGACGGGGGTTCCCCGTTCGAGCCGGTATGTGGACTGTCGGGTCTGGATCGGCATATTGTTCTGCGTTTCGTAGAGCACGTTCCCGGCTTCCTGCATGGCAAGGGCGTTTCCGATACTCGCGTTTCCCATCCATCCTGCGCTTCCGATGGCTTCGCCGCCCAACATCAGGGAGTCTCTGCCGACAGAGCTTCCCATGTTGCCGGCGTAGTGGCGGGCCAGACGCACCGGAACGCCTTCCCTGCCCTCCGCCATGGCGTATCCGGACATGGATGCCTCAAGCGCATTGCCGAACAGGACCCGGACGAACCGGATCCTGAGACGCCCGTCTCCGCCGAGGGTTTCCGGGTACCCGAGAATTTCGATGGTCCGGCCCAGTCTCAGGCGTCCCACCGACTGTGGAGGGACCGACACAAAAACAGGCGCGCTGCTGCCGGGCCCGTCGGCCTCCCGCAGGACCGTTCCCCGAAGAATGCTTCCGGCCGGAATGGTCCGGCCGGGAGCCGGAGGAGTGTCCTGTCGCGCCGCCAGAACCGGAGGCAGTGCGTCGGGGTGGCCCCGGAAAATGGTCTGCACCAGTGAAAGGAGGGGATTGCCCGGACCGGGTGCGGCCGGACCGGAAGGAGCCCCTATATAGACGGTGCTCTGGGTGTTGAGATCGTGAGGGCTATCCTGACCGCGACCGACAGGGATCTTCTCTCCGGACCCCGTCCGTCCGGACAGGGTTTGCCATGAGGGTTTTATGGACCATTCCGGAGGCTGGCTGCCGGGAAGACTTTGCCAGTTCTCGGCCCCGCTTTCGAGGTTTTTCCCTCCGGAACCGGGAAGCGTCCGGGGATGGAGCGCCGAATACAGAAAAAGGCCCACGCCCACAAGTCCCAGAATGAAGCCCCAGCGTCCCATCAGTGCCCCCCTGCCCCGGAGTCCCGGCTCAGGACGATTTCCGGGCCACCCCGGTAATGTCCGGAAAGATCGACCTGTATCCCTTCGTGGCTGCCCACCCGAGGGATCGATTCCACGGGGATCAGGAACCGGGCTCTCCCCCCGGCGGGCATCTCTTCCTGGAATCCCCTCTCCCAGTCCGACTGGCTGTCGTATTTCTTTTCCCCCTCCCACAGGAGTGCCGTCCGGAACAGCCGGATCCGGATTCGGGTCACCCGGAACGGATGGGTCCCCCGATCGATGGCCTCGAGCAGTCCGAACGTGTGATGCGACGATTGCGAGAAACCCAGGAAGGTAAAGACAATGCCCGACTCTTCCCCATGGATCGGGAACGGGACGGTAGGCCCCGCTTCGGAGAGGGATTTCTCGCGGTTGGATTCGATTTCCCGGTCTGCCTTTTCTTCGATCGTTTTTTTCAGATCCGTCCGGATGGGGTTCAGGTTGACGACCGTTTCCGCCCGGGGCGACCTGAAGGTGATCAGATCGTCCTCCCGTCCTGCCGGGGCCATGAGGATCCTGAAGGTCAGGCGCTTGTGCAGGGTATAGATGATCATGTTGGTCCGTGCCTCCGGATCGTAGGTGATCGGCTTGACCTTCACGCGGGATCCGAAGACTTCCGCCAGAAAAAGCTTCGAATCCCCCATATAGACTTCTTTGGCCTCCTCGGGCAGATCGATCAGGGAGACATGGGAAACGGCGGTCCGAAGGGTGTAGATGCGGTCCGGATCGTATGTCCGGGTCTGAATGCCGCGACGATGGCGATGCTCCGGAAAGGCGTGAAGTGGAAGAGGTTTCTTGAGCATCACGATATTGTCCGTACGGGGGTCCCCTTCCGACGCGGTCTCAGGAGGAAGCGCAGGATCTTTCCTGGGGGCGACAGGTGCCGTTGGCGCCGGAAGGGGAGCGGGTGCCGGGGGAAGCGGGTCCAGCCCGGGAGCGGCGGGGATCGCCACAACCTGGGGTGCGGCGGTTTCCGTCTGGCGCGAAGACGGGCGGGCATCCATATAAAGGAAGACCGGTAGCAGGACGATTGTCAGGCTCAGGACGAATCCCGCGAGAAATCCTTTTTTCATGGTTTTTTTCCTTCTGCTGTCGTCCGGTCGATCAGATGTTCCGCATAGGACGAGACCCACAGCCCATAGGGATTCGTTCCGGTCGCTTCCCCTTCCCGGACGACCATGCGGGATTTCAGGATGTCGTCGCGTTTCCGGGAGGGATCATCATAGGAGTGCACGTGCCGGACGCTGACGACCACGATCGAGTAGATGCCGCTCGAAATCTCGTGGATTTGACTTTCTTTGACCTCAAGCCGGCTCCGGATCCGGGAAGACACGATCTTCGAAACGAACTGGCTGTCGGAAAAAGCCTTCTGGAGATGATTCCTGAGGTCCGGGGTCATCATCCGGAAGGCCCGCGAAAGCCGGTAGGTTTCCTGAAACGAGTCGTATTGGGTGAAGTTCCGCATAAAATCATGGACGAAGGCCGACAGGATCAATCGGAACCGGGCCTGTTCGTCCTCCCTGGACAAAGGGGCCAGTGCGATCATCTGGCCGTTCCGGGCGATTCCGACAACGAGGGGTTCCCGGGGAGAGAGTCGCCAGAGAAGCCCGAGAGCCAGGAGGAACAGGATGGCGGTCGCCCAATAGGCGCGCTGGTGCCAGACCAGTCTGGCCTCGAGTTCCAGAAGGCGATCCGTCCCGGAGGGAGGTCGGGGGATTTCTCGTTCGCCCTCTTCTTTCATGAATGGAAAAATCATGGGGTCTCCTCGTTCGGGACAGATGTCTCTGGCGTTTTCCGGGTTTTACGCGCTTTGGCCACCGGTTTTTCGGAAGCGGACCCCTCTGGAGACACCGTTTTTCGGGGCGAACGCTTCCGGACCGGAGCGTCGGTTGCCGTCCGGGCGGGGGAGGATTTTTTCGGGACGGTTTTTCGGGTGCGCGAAGAGGCGGGAGGGGTTGCGGTCTCTTCGGCGGCTGCCCGGGATCCGGTCTTGCGGCCGGACCTTGTCTTCCTGGCTTCTTCTTTTTCTTTCGGTTTCCGTTTCCAGACGAGGGATGTCATGCTGTAGGGTCCGATCCTGAGCTGTCTTTTCCGATAGACCCTTTTCCCCTGCCCCAGATCTTTCGTGACGCTTCCGACCTTGAATTCTCCCAGTCCCAGGGGCAGTTCTCCGGTGGTCACCGGACGGAGCACTCCTTCGGAGAAGATCCTTTTTCCGAGAAGGACCGCCTGGGGTCCGGCGAAAGATCCGACCCCTTCGTAGGACCGGTCCAGAAGAAGATGTGTCAGGACCGGTACCATCAGGAACATCAGGACCAGGATCAGCATGATGCCGAGAGAGAGGGTCTGGTTTTCGAAAACCGATCCGAAGCCTCCGGGATTCAGGGCCTGGACGAGATTCACGGCGGTGAAGATTCCGACGAACAGGTTGTGGATGACCACCCATAGCATGATCTCGAGCGCGTTGCGACCCCACTGGACGATCATGAAGAACATGCCCGGGATGATCGCCATCGCGCACAGGAGCGGCCCGATCGCATAGAGGAAGGCCAGCAGAGCGTACCGGAGAAGGGTGAACAGGAAGATCAGCACCTTCAGGAAATCCATCAGGAGGAGGTAGATCATTCCCATCGGATCGGTCAGGACGCTGAAAAAGGATCCGGAGGAACCGGGGACCAACGGGGCGTTCCAGATGGATTCATAGAAAAGGAGGACCATCCGGCCCGGGTAGATGGCGTTGGCGATGGCTCCCACCAGAAGGGACAGATCCTGGAAGAAAGCGCCATATCCGACGAGAAGGATGAAGACTGCGACAATGCGGAGAAGGTCCGGGAAGACGGATTTCTGATCCCGCATCTTTCCCCACAGGAACAGGATTGCGATCGGAAGCGTGATCATCATCAGAATCCGGGCCACCGACAGCACCTGGTTCTGGATCGGAGACATGACGCAGGGAATGGTATAGGAATCCTGGAAAAGGAGTGTCCCAAAACGACCGTTCGGGTCCGCACAGTTCATCGATGGCTTACCGGAACATGATCCACTGGGGAATCTCCATCCGGACCCGTTCCTGGTCGAGCTGCGTCCGTTGGTGGGACTGATTGATGACCCGCCCTTCGAGTCCGATCGAGGAGGACTGCTCCTTCAGGAGGTACAGGAGGTCTTTGTGGATGGAGAGGAGCATCTGGTAGATGTGCCCCTGGGTATCGGCTCCGAGCCGGAGCGCCCCCTGGGGGCTGGCCTGGTAGGCCATCTGGTGGATCCCCGCGCCGATCGCCTCTTCTCCCGGTGCCTGGGCGATGCCTCCCAGGGCCTCGCCCATCCCTTCATGAGCGGATCGGGTCAACTCCGACACGCCGGGGACGGGGCCGCCCGGAGAGGGCGCCGGCCTCAGGGGTTCGGCCGGCAGAACCGGCAATCCGTAAAAATCCACCCCCTGGTTCTTTTCGGCAAAGAAATTCTTCAGCCGCTGGATATTCTGGAGCGTTCTGGTTTCGACCCAGAGGATCCGTCCTTCCATCATGTTTCCGAGACCTCCGATGGCCTGGGCCCGTTCCGGAAGAACGACAAGAAGGAGGAGGATCGAACCGGCCGCAAGAGAGAACATGCCCGGAAGATGTGGAAAGAGCTTTCGATCGCGGCCGTTCGTCAAAGCGGTCCTTCCTTCGCGAGGGCGGCCAGCGCTTCGTCCAGCGTGCCCGTTGTCCGCAACGCTTCCTGAAACCGGGCATCTTCTTCGGGAGAGCGGGCGGATATCCAGAAGGCCAGGGGAGACGGCTCCAGTCTCAGCAGACGGCTTTCCATCCCCATCTTGAGCAGTCCTTCCGAGAACTTCCCTTTCTCGGAAACAAGCGTCTGCGCCAGTTCCTGCTCCCGCTGGTGAAACCCCAGCTCCGCGAGCCGGCCGTGGCCGTTCTGGAGGGGAAAGATCCATTTCCAGAAGGTATTGTTCACAAGCCCTGCGGACAGGTCTTCTTCCAGAAAGTCTCCCGGGGACTGGCTGATCGCGATGACCCCTCCCCCGAATTTCCTGACGGTCCGGTAGAGGTGGGTCAGGAACTCGGTGCCCCGGAGTTCGTGCAGGATCCGGTGCGCCTCGTCGAAGACGAGGAAAAGCCGTCTTCCCGGACCCTCTTCTTTCAGGCGGTAAAGCGCCAGGCTGGCGATGAAGGAAAAGACGATCCCCTTGAGCGCGGCGTGGCTGTCCAGTGCGGAAAGATCGAAGGCGATCAGCCGTTCCCCCCTCTCCAGTCCGCGGGGATTGTTCAGGAGGGAGCCGTAAATCCCCGTGGCCCAGGATTCCAGGAGTTTTCCCATGGCATAGGAGAGCGTTTCGTCTTCCCGGTCCCGTCCCCGGTACTGCAAGAGTTCCTGCGCCAGAAGAGACAGCATGGGTCTGGCATCCGGTCCCGGAAGCCGGTCGTAGACGGTTTCCAGGCAGGACATCAGGATTTTGCGGTGAATCGCTCCGACTGCCATGCCGGGAACCAGGAATGTCTCGAGGACACCCCCCAGAACCCCCAGGAGATCCGGGTCGTAGACGCGGGGAGGTCCCGGAGCGACTTCCAGTTCCTTCCTTGCGGGGAAGGGGTTCAGGGAAAAGCGGCCCGACAGGTCTATCTTGAGATACTCTCCTTCGAAGAAGGCACTGAACCGCTCGAAGTCCCCTCCGTTTTCCACGACGATGGCGTGATGGGAGGCGGATTCGCAGAGGAATTGGCCCAGCAGGAGCTTGGCTCCGAACGACTTTCCGCTTCCGGACTGTCCCAGGATCAGGCCATTGTGGTTCGAGTGGCGATCGCTCCAGAAATCCAGTCCGACCGGTTCATCCAGATGGTTCTTGGCCCAGAACCAGGGGGTTTCATGGTCGGGGGGCTTGTCCCAGATGGGGAGGAAGTGGGGAAGCTTGCCGGAAAGGAGAATCTCCCACCGGTCGTTCGAATCCCCCTGGAGCGGGAGTCCCGACAGGAAAAGCGGCCACTGCCGGTAGGGCTCATGGGCCATGATGGACCCCATGGCTTCGGAAAATCCCCTGAGAATCTCCTTTCCCATTTCCGGGAGATCGTCGGGATCCGGGGACCAGTAGGCGACCGAAAGGTTCAGGAGGAAAGGGATTCTCTCTTCCTCCTGCGTTTCGTGGGCGCTTTCGAGAAACTCTTCCTGCTGGCGGGTTTCCGAGGCCAGGCGGTAGGACTTTCCCGGAAGAAGGAGCGACAGGAACCTGTTGACCGTCATCTGGCTCTGGACCGATTTCAGCGTCTGTTCCCGCTCGGGTTTCCAGAGATTCATGACAAGATCGTGGCTGAAGTCGATTCCATGAAGGATCGGGGCCAGCGTTTCCCGGTCCAGTTCGGCGGGAAGGACGCGGAGGGCATGAATGCGGCCGTATTGCACGGTTCCGTCCGGGCCGAAGGCTTTGAGACCCGCCGGAGATTCGAGAAACGCCGTCTGGGCCAGACGCTCTCCGAAAGACTGCCCTTGCCGGAAGCGCTCCTCCTGAAACGGGATCGGATCGGTCGGAGAGGCGGGGTTCAGGATCCGGTACAGATATTCATGCAGTTCCGGCCCTTCAAGCGGACTTCCGAGCATTGCGCATCCCGGCAGAAGCGTTTCGACCAGGGCCCCGATCTCCAGAAGCCGGCGAATCCGTTTTTGATGGCGTTCCATGGAAAAGCGGGAAGCGGATCTCCCGGGAATCCGGAGGGGAAACAGGGACGGACGGATGCGACGCTGTTCGGCGTCGGTGTGGGAAACGACCGCGAGAAACAGATCCCTGGTTCTCGCGAGCCGATGGCTCATGTCTTCCCACCGGTCATTGCGGTACCATGCGCTCCGCTCCGGCCCGGATGTCTCCCGGAGAATATCGCCCTGAAACCAGTCGGGCATCCTGAGATCCCCTTCTTTCGGGATTCCGACCCGGGTCCGGATCCGGAACTGGAGACTCATTCCCTCAGGGAGGTGGCCCAAGAGCGACTGGATTCCCCGGTGGATCTGAAGGACTTCGGATTCCGACTTCGCGAAAAGATCCGCTCCCGACAACCGGAATATGCGCGCGTAGCGCCCCCTGGCTCCGTACAGGATCCCGTCTTCTTCTCCGATCAGATCGAAATAGCGGGAAACCGGAGGGGAGGGAGGTCTTTTTCCGAGAGGAGAGATCATCCGGGAGGGGTCCTTTTTCCGGAGAGATCTCTTCCCGGCAAATGGAGACGGCTGGCCGCCCGGAACAGGAGGAATCCCCGAAGGAAGCCATTTCCCAGGCGGCGGATGCTGGCATTCGCGATTCCTGCCAGAATGGTGAGGACTCCCGAAACCCAGAGAGGCATTCCGGTGAAGATCCCCAGCCCCAGGACGAAGAAAATCGGGATCAGGTCCAGGGGAACGCGAAACGGTCCCATTCTGGGGGCGTTCAGAACCCCCCGGGGAACGGATCCGTCGGCCATCAGAATCCGGCCCAGCCGGTCAATGTGTCCCAGATGGCCTTGGACATCAGAACGAGCGATCCGCCGGCGATCGTCATGACTCCCTGCCGGATGCCGTCCGCGTCGTGGGATTTCATGGCGAACCCTGCACGGGCCATTCCCAGGATAAAGAGAAATCCCCCCAGCCCATAGACGACGAAGTTTGCGATACTGTTCGCAAACGTCGTGATCATGGAATTCTCCCCATAGTTCTGAATGAAAAGAGTCACCTTTTCCGCATGCATCGCTGAATCCTCCTCTCCATGGCCTGTACAATTTTCGTGCCATTCGGGAACCCCTTTGGAACAGGGTTTTTCCGACGCGCTTCCTGAATGGAAACGGCCGTCCGGGTTCCCTTCGCCCGTCGACTCCCCTTCAAAAGACCGGCTGTCATGGGAGTTTGGTGAAGTCATCTTTGGTGGCCGGAAAATGAGAATCATTCTCGAAGTCGTGGAATCCGCGGCCCCCCTCCAGTACAATGGTGGAAAAAGACTGGAGGCGAAGGTGGAAAGAGGAAGGACTGATGTGACAGAACCGGCAACGATCGGCTGGATCGGGTTCGGCAGCATGGGCTCCCGGATGGTCAGGCGTCTTCTGGATCGGGGAATCCCCGTGGCGGGATACAACAGGACGGTTTCCCGGATTCCACGGCATCCCCTTCTCCAGGAAGCGGGGACTCCGGGGGAGGTGGCCAGGAAGGCGGAAATCCTTTTCGTCATGCTTACGGACGGACCGGCGTCCCTGTCGATCCTGTCCGGGGCCGACGGCGTCGTCCGGGAAATACGCCCCGGATCCCTTCTGGTCAACCTGTCCACGATCGCCCCGGAAGAGGCGGTCGAAGAAAGCAGGCTCCTCCGGGAGCGCGGTGCGGGTTATCTGGATGTTCCTGTTTCCGGATCCGTTGTCCCTGCCGAAAAAGGAGAGCTTCTCTTCCTGGCGGGAGGGGATCCCGCCGGGCTCGACCGGATCCGTCACTACCTTGAGGTCATGGGCCGGAAAACCCTCCATTTCGGCCCGGTCGGATCGGGGATGAAAGCCAAGCTCGTCATCAATGCCCTGCTGGCCTCCCACATGGAAGCGCTGGCCGAGGTCCTCCTGATCGGAGAGGGGCTGGGTCTCGACCGTAGCGCGGTTCTCGACATGATCCTCGACAGTCCCCTGGCCACGCCTCTCTACCGGATCAAGCGCTCCAACCTGGAGCGCCGCTCCTATGAAAAAGCGTTTTCGGTGGATTTGATGACAAAGGACCTTGGGCTTCTTGTGGGGACCCTTCTCAGGGGAGATCCTCCATCCTCCCTTCCGTCCCGGCTCTACAACCATTTCAGGGAGACCCAGATCCTGGGCCGCGGAAACGAAGACATCTCGTCCATCTACGAATATTTCCGGGATCGGATGCTGAAACGATGACGGAAGATCTTCCGTCGGAGGCGCTTCCGGTTTCCGGTCTTCAACGGGGACTTTCCGTCCGGGTCGACCGGGTCGTGAAACGGTACGGTCCGGCTTCCCGTGAAGAGCGTCCCGCCCTGAACGGGGTTTCCCTCGATATTTCCTCCGGAGAATGGGTTGTCCTGATGGGCGATTCCGGATCCGGAAAGTCCACCCTCCTGAATCTCCTGGCCGGTGTGGATTATCCGGACTCCGGCGAGATCCTGATGGGAGACACCGTTCTGACCAGGCTGGACGAACGTCGAAGGACGCTCTTCCGGAGAAAGAGGATGGGGTTCGTCTTCCAGTTCTTCAATCTTTTCCCCACGCTGACAGCCTGGGAAAACATCCTTTTGCCCCTGCGGCTTCTGGGGATCTCCGACACGGAACCTGCGAAGCGTCTTCTCATGGAAGTCGAACTGGATGGAAAAGAGCACCGCTATCCGGCCGAAATGTCGGGAGGAGAGCAGCAGCGGGTGGCCCTGGCGAGGGCGCTGGTCCATCGGCCGGACCTGATCCTGGCCGATGAGCCGACCGGTTCGCTGGACCACCGGACCGGCCTGGTCGTTCTCTCCCTTCTCTCCCGGCTTCATCGCGAATACCGTTCCACCGTCATCATGACCACCCATAGCGCGGAAGCTTCCAGGTTCGGCCAGAGAATCCTCCATATCCGGGACGGGGAGATCCTCGAACCCGGACTGCCCTCTTTTCGCGAGATCCCGTGATCGGGTTCCTGTTTCTCCTCAGGTTTTCCGTTTTGTCCCTCCTCCGTCAACGCTGGGTCTTTCTCCTGACCCTTCTGGGGGTTTCCACGGGAACGGCGGTGGTTTCGGCTGTCCTTCTCGCCAACAACAGCGCGCTCCACTCCTTCAGGAACGCGGTTTCTCATGTCCAGGGAAAAACCGACTACGCGATCCGGAGTCCCGCAGGGGTGCTTTTTTCGGACCGGGTGCTCGACCGGCTGGAACGGACTCTCCCTTCGCTCGATTTCGAGATTTCGCCTCTTCTGACCCGGACAGTCCGCTACCAGGGAGAGGTCTTCTGGGTGAGGGGCGTCGATTTCCTCTCCTCGATCGACCATGTTTCCCGACACGCTTCTTTCGGGGTCCTGACCCGGGGAGGCGCGTTTCTCCCTCCCGGCGGTCTGGCCCGTCTGGGGATCCGGCCGGGAAGCGCGATCCGGGTTCTCTTCGGAACCCGGCTGGTTTCCATTCCCGTTGCCGGCGAGATCCCCCCTTCCCCTTCCGATTCCCTGATCCCCTCGAACACGCTGTTCATGGATTTGTCCTGGGCCCAGATGCGCTTCGGGGCCTCCGGAAAGTTGAGCCGGATCGATCTTCGCTGGAAAGGCAAGCCCCCGTCCCCGAAAGAGAGGGCAGAATGGAAACGGATCGTGAAAGACAGGATTGGCCCAGGGCTCTCCCTGATCAGCGAACGGGAGCGTCACAAGGAATTTTCGCGCCTTCTGTTCTCCTATCGCTCCAACCTCTTTGCCCTCAGCCTGGTCTCTCTCATCGTCGGGATGTTCCTGATCTACAACACGCTTTCCCTGTTGACCCTCCAGAACCGCAGACAGTTCTCGACCTTCCGGCTTCTCGGAGCCACGCCGGGAGGGATCCGGGGGCTCGTCCTCCTTCAGGGGCTCTTTGTGGGGTGTCTGGGAGGAGGAATCGGCATCCTGTTCGGGCACCTTCTCTCCCGTCTCACCATCGGCGCCGTTTCCAGGACGCTCGACACCCTCTATCTTCCCGTGGGGATCCTCCCGGGGTACGGAGCGACCCGGGAGGATCTCGAACTCTGGGTGCTGACCATCGGGGCGTCTCTTTTTTCCGCCTCTTTTCCTGCCCGGGAAGCGGTCAGGGTTCAGCCCATCCTCTCCCAGAACCGGATTTCCCTGGAACGGGCACTGGAACGAAAGGGATCGAACCGTTTTCTGTACGGGATTCTTGCCTTTGTCGTCGGGGTTGTGTTTCTCGATCTCGGGCCTGTCGGGGGCTTTCCCCTGTTCGGGTACCTGGGGGCGCTCCTCTGGGTATTTGCCGCGAGTCTCTGCGTTCCCCTCTGCGTCCGGGGGGGCTCGGCCATTGTCGGGAGGGTCCGGCAAATCTTTTCCATGAGTTCCCCCGTCGGCGAACTCGCCCTTTCCCATTTCCGTTTCGGGATTTCGCGGAGCGGAATCGCCATTTCTTCTGTCATGATCGGGTTGGCGATGATGACGGGAATCGTCATTCTGGTCCATTCTTTCGAACAGACGCTGAACCTCTGGATCTCCCAGAATCTTGTCGCCGATCTTTACGTCAAGCCCTTGTCCTGCCGGGCGGCCGTCTGCGGGGATGTTCTGGGGGAACGGGTCGTCGACGCCATACGGACGCTCCCCGATGTCGATTTCGTCGCCCGGTACGCCTCTTTTCCCGCGCTTTACAGGGGGCGTTCCATCCGGATCGGATTTACCGAACTGGATCGGGTCCGGAAACGGGCTCCTCTCTCCCTGATGACGGAGCATCCCCGCAGGGTTCTGGACGACTTCGAGGAAGGTCGGGGGGTTCTTGTCTCGGAGAGCTTCTCCTACCATTCCGGAAAGCGGGAGGGGGATTTCCTGACCCTTCCTTCGCCCGTCGGGCCGACGACGGTCCGGATCCTTTCGCTCTACCACGATTACTCCTCCGAAGCCGGCGTCGTTCTTTTTCCCTATTCCAGGCTCGGATCCCTGTTCAGATCCCGGGAGGTGACGAATCTTTCCATTTTTCTGAAGGACAACCGTCCGTCCGACCCCGTGATCGAGACCCTTCTCCATTCCCTGCCGGGACACCCGAAACTGTTTGTCCGTTCCCAGCCGGAACTGAAGCGGCGGGTGCTCCGGATCTTCCATCAGTCCTTCGCGATCACCTATGCTTTATTGGGGATCAGTCTGGTCGTTTCCGTCATCGGTGTCGGAAACACCCTGATCATGCTCCTGTACGAACGGGAGCAGGAGTTTGCCCTGATGAGATCCATGGGCTTCCTCCTGTCAGATCTGCGAACAATGCTTGTGCTGGAGGCGTTCTATATGGGGCTCACCGGAACCGTTCTGGGACTGCTTCTGGGTACGGGGGTAGGATGGATCATTGTCCATGTCATCAACCGGCAGGCGTTCGGATGGACAATCCTCTGGACGTGGCCGGCCGGAACCGTGCTCTCTCTCTCGGCGATCCTGCTGATCGTGGCGACTGCGGCAAGTCTTCTTCCTGCCCTGTTGCTGAAGAAAAACAGACCTTCGGGACGGGAAGAGTGAAAAAGCGGACGATCTCGTTCGGAATCGCCTTTTTCCTGGGTTTCTCTTTCTGGGTCGCGGGATCGGGCCTCCTGTCCCGGGCGCTTGCGCTTCCCCCTTCCGGAGGGGGGTCCGACTCCGTCGGATCCCTGATGAACCCGCACCCCGGGTATGCGATCGAATGGTGGTACCTGACGGGAAGGCTCCATGTCCCGGGAGAACCCGGAGCCGACGGGTTTGAAGGAACCTTCTTCCGGTTTGAAACGGGATACCGGCATCCCGGGGGTCTTCCGGCTTCGCCCTGGGAACCGAAAACGATCCTCTCGTTCCATGGAGCGTTTACGGACCCTTCCCGACCTCTTTTCCGATGGACACAGTCCATGGGACGGACGTTCAGGCAGTCCTCTGTGCTTCATTCGGATCCGTTGCGCGTGTCGCTGGAGGGCAACCGCCTTGTCTTTCATTCCGATCCCCGCGACGCGCGGCGTTTTTCCCTGCATCTTCTCGAGCAGGTCAAAGACAAAGTCCTGGATCTGACGCTGACGGGAGAAGGCCGCCCGCTATGGGAATCGGAAACGGGGAAACTCGTCACGGGGCCGGGACCGGAAGACTGGGCGTGGTATCTCTCCTATCCGGCATTGTCCGTCTCGGGACGGATCGGTACCGTCGTCCATGGGGCGATCGTCGCCTGGAAGACAGTGCGGGGGGTTGCCTGGTTCGATCACGAGTGGACCCGCGCGATGCTGGGTCAGGGACAGACCGGATGGATCTGGATGGGAGGAAGGATCCGGGGAGAAACGGCCCTGATGGCCTTCGAAATGCAGAAGAATGGCCATCCGGACCATTTCAGGGGAGGAACCTTCAAAGAGAAGGGATCCGATCCCGTCTGGATCGGATCCGGAGGAATCCGCTTTCATGTGCTCTCCGCATGGAGAAGCCCTCATACCGGTATCTGCTACCCCCGGGAGATCCGGATCACCTTCCCCGGGCAAAAAAAGCAGTTTCTGATCCGGCCGATTGCGACCGACCAGGAACTGGGCGGCACTCCCTCCTATTGGGAAGGAGCGGTCCGGATCCTGGATCCGGTCTCGAGACAGCCTCTTGGAGAGGGATATCTGGAACTGACCGGATTCTCCCGTTTGTCGCCGGACGCCTGTCTTCATTGGGCGGAAGATCTCATCGGTAGAAAGCCTTGAGGACGAGAATGGAAATGGAGAGAACCAGGGTAATCGTATTGAAGAGGATGATCGGCAGGGAGTCCAGCAGGACGCCATACAGGAGCCAGAGGGCCACACCGGTCGAAAAAAGGATGTACATCGATCCGGACAGGCTCCGGGTATCGCGGGTCTTCCAGACTTTGAGCACCTGCGGAAGGAAGGCGACCGTCGTCAGCGTTCCCGCCAGAAAACCGATGGCCGTCCGTACGTTCTCCATCCCGGCCGGGGTCATCCGATCCGCCCGTGGCACAGACAAGCGCTCTCTTTCCGGAAAAAGGTTCCCCTCATGATCGCGACCGCCCTCCATCCGTTCCTGGTCCATTTTCTGGTTGCCGCAGCGGCGGTCTTTCTCCTGTCCAGAATTCCGGGACGCCTTTCGGTCGCGCTGTCTCCCATGAGACGATTCCTTTGCGTTCTGTTGCTCATCCTTTTTCCGCTGGTGGTGTCGGCCGGGATATTGGCGCGGGCCTATCTGCTCGGTCATCATGTCCAGGGGAACGAAAGAGGACTGACGGTCCATTTGTGGATGGGGGTTCTGACGGCCATCGTCTGGATTCCGATGGTGACGGAGCAGATCCTGGTGAAGGAGGAAGAATCGGCATCACGGAAAAGATCCTGGTTCCAGCGCCCGTGGTGGTGGGTTCTGGCGGCGTCGATGCTCGTCTCGACCGCATTTCTGGGCGGGGAGCTTGTCTACGGAAGTCATGGCTTCGCGTTTCCGGTCAAATAAAGAACATCGGATTGGATTCGTTCCGGTCCTTCTGGGCGGCCGCCAGAAAATCCTTCAGCGTGATGTTGCTCATCAATCCGACCAGTTGGGACGTCAGCTGCTGATAGATGGCCTGTGTGGCCACTCCTGGAGGCGATGCCGGGTCGTAGAAGGTGATTCCGCCCTCGATGAGTTCCAGAAGACGGTAAAGAGAGACCTCTTCGGGGGTCAGCCCCAGCCTGTATCGTCCCTGTCGTCCCCGGGTGCTCTCGATGACGCCTCCCTTGACCAGCAACGCCAGAATCTGCTTGAGAAACGGGTTCGGGATTCCGGCCCGGGTCGAGATCTGGGATCCGGAAAGCCCGGATTCCCGGGCAATTGCCAGTTCGATCAGTGCCCGAACCGCGTATTCCACACGCTGAGAGAGTCTGCAAGCCATTCTTGTCCCCTTTAACTTTCAGGATTTGAAGCGGCTGAGTTCCTGTTCCAGTTCCCTTGCGACTTTCAGGATCTCCCGGAGCCTCATCTCCATCACCGGACGTCTGGCCTCCCGGACCCGTTCTTTTTCCTGAAGCTCCTGAAGCTCGCCTTCGATTGTCCGGAGCGATTCGGACTCCATGGCGACTTTTCTCTCCAGTGCCAGAAGTATCTGGCCCAGAGGGCCCATCAGTCCCGAGATCTGCCGGAAATCCCTGACTGAAAGAGGGATATGCTCTTCGGCAAGAGATCCCGTCCCCCCTTCGGCATCCATGTGCAGCAATTCCTTGAATTCACCCTGAAGATCCTCGAAGTTCCGGGCCGATAAAGTCGCCATCTCGGCGGTTTTCCGGGAGAGTTCGGTCATGGCGTCGGAGATGGGCCGCAGGGCTCGACCGTAGGGTCCGGTCTGGGCGGACTGAATGGAAATCTCCATGGCAACCCGGTGAGTCTCGTCCGAAATCTCCTTCATCCATTGGAGGATTTCTTCCAGCCTGGCTTCCCCCGCCTTGATTGCGGAGATCTGCCGTTTTTTTCCTTTTTCCGCTCTTTCCAGGGACGCAAGAGTCGAGATTCCGTTGAGAACTTCCTGGATCCCCATCCGGAGAATATTGGCCCGTTCCATCAGATCCATGAATGACTCTCGGGGAACCGGCCCTGCCCCTGCCCGGCCAATATCGGTATGAAGAGACTGGATCCTGAGCCCGATCTGGCGAAGTTCCTGTTTCCATTCGAGGTCTTCTCTCCTCTGGGCGTCGCTGTCTTCCGAGAGACGTTCGGAATGGCTCGTCACCCAGCGGACACGGTCGGAGATTTCTCCGATCCACCCCTGGAACAGGTCAATGAACCGATTGACGAACAATGCAAGCTGTCCGATCTCGTCTTCCCGTTTCAGCGTAAGACGGGTCTTGAGATCCGGATTCTGGGCAGCGATCTGTCCCATTGTACCCGAGACGCTGACAAGCGGGGTGACCAGTTTCCCCCGGATCATCCAGATCAGGAGAAGGACAAGGACTTCAAGAGTGCCCAGAAATGCCCAGAAAAGCTTCATTCCCAGCGCATGGAGCGAACGATGGTAGGAGGCGGAATCCTGATATGCGGCGACATATCCCAGAACGGCCCCTTCGCTGTTGTGGCACATCTGGCAAGAGGCAGCGTTGGGAATGGCCTTGAGAAGGATGAACGCGGGAGGAGACGACTCGGGACGCGATTCGAGAAATGCCGGTTTCGGGTAGCCGGATGAGGAGGACAGTTCCATCTTCTGGTAGGCATTGATCGCTTCGGGCGTTTCCAGAAGATCCATCCGGAGTTCCTGCGGTCTCAGTCTTCTGGCCTGACCGAGAGTCGGCAGAAGGATCGCGCGTTTTCTCATCTCCTCGATGGTGGAGATGTCTGAAAATGCCGGCGTTTGTCCATCGGATTTGAGAAGGATGATTCCTTCCCTGTTCTTCCGGATTTTCGGAGCATCCAGGAGATCCCTCGATCCGACAATGTCCTGGTGCTCCATCAGAAGGGAGAGCGTGTGGGTGAAAAAATCGAGTCTCTGTCGGAGGGATTGCTGTATCTGGTTTCGATCCCGGACGGCGACAATATGATAGATCTGGAACCCCACTCCCGTGAAACCAAATGCAAGAAGCAGAAAAAACCACAGAAAAAGACGTGTGGTCAACCGCTTCCGCCAGGGAACTTTCCCGATGATGGGGGGGAGACCGTGTGGAAGTTTCTGTGTGGTGGAGAGTGGACTTGACGGTCCCATGGCCCCTCCCTATCTCAAGGATTGCGAAATCGGCCGGGCGGTCTCTTCTTTTTGATTTTTTCGGAGACTGAAGATCACGATCCCCAGTCCCAGAAAGATCATGGGAACGGACAGCATCTGTCCCATGGTGACCGGACCGATCAGAAATCCCAGTTGCGGGTCGGGTTGGCGAAAAAATTCCCCGATTGTCCGGAAAAGTCCGTAGCACCCGATGAACGTTCCGAACAAGACCCCCTCCGGTCGCTGTTTCCGGGACAGGACAAAAAGAATGAGGAACAAAAGGATGCCTTCCATGAACGCTTCGTACAGCTGGGACGGATGGCGGCAGATCGGACCTCCCATCGGAAACTCCATGCACCAGGGAACATCGGTTTCCCGACCGAAGAGTTCGCCATTGATGAAATTCCCGATCCGTCCAAAGAAAAGTGCGATCGGAACGGGGAGAACGGCCAGATCGGCAAGGCTGAGAAAAGAGATCTTCCGGTTTCTGGCGAAGAGCCATCCGGCAACCAGAACCCCGACAAATCCCCCATGGAACGACATTCCGCCCTTCCAGACAGAGACGATCTCCAGCGGGTGGCTGACGTAGTACGAAAAATTGTAGACGAGAACATACCCCAGCCTTCCCCCGAGAATGACACCCAAGGCCGCGTAGGACAGGAAGTCGTACACTCCGTCCTTGTCGAGGGGAACGGATTTTTTGCGAACCTCGGACTTGAGCAGAAAATAGGCCACGAAGAAGCCGATGACGTACATCAGACCGTACCACCGGATTTTTAATGGCCCAAGCTTCAGGAGGACAGGATTGAAATCAGGATAGGGGATCATTGGCTGTCGGGGGGGGCTTCGGCGGATTAAGCCGAGTCTGTATCCCTGATTGATTCCTCTCTTTCAATTTTCTCAAGTTCTTCCTTTTTCCGTTGACAGATGATGCAGAGTTGGGCAAAAGGCATCACCTTCAACCGCTTTTCCTCGATCTCTCCCGAACATTCCTCGCAATAGCCGTAATTGCCCTCGTCCAGTCGAAGGATCGCCAGCGTAATGGCCTTACGGATTTTATTCCGCATTTCCAGAAGAGCGAGGTCGACGCCTTCCCCCATATCGATCGATGACAAATCCCCCTGGTCAAGAACCGAATCGAGACGATGCTCGTTTTCCGGGCCGATCTGCCGGGCCAGATGTTGACGGATGTCTTTTTCGACTTCCGCTTTCTTTGAGAGGAGGATTTCCTTTAATCTCTGGTGACGCTCTTCTGTCTTGACCATATCCTTCTTAGCCTTTCTGATGGAGGGAACTGTCCGCCCATGAGTTTTTCAGAAAAAGGTCCAATCTTGTATCTGCCTACGGAAGGAAGAAAAATGAACCTGATCAAGACGATTGACTTTCTTCAGCGAGTAGAACGCTTCATTGAGGAAGAAAGCCTGCCTGAACCGGCTGCCGAACAATTGGCAGGCGCAGGCAACCCTTATCAGGTTCTGATGATGACGATCCTCTCGTTGAGGACCAAGGACGAAGTCACGCTTCCAGCCGCCCTAAGGCTGTTCGAGCAGGCCCCAACGCTTGAACGTCTCGCCAGAATGGAGACTGGGGCTGTTGAAAACAGCATATTTCCGGTCGGATTCTACAGGACGAAGGCTAAAACAATCAAGAGAATTGCAGAGATTCTTTTGGAAAAGCACGGAGGCAAGATTCCCGACACATTGCCCGAGCTTCTGTCCCTGCCGGGCGTCGGACTGAAAACGGCCAATCTCGTGCTGACCGTCGGCCACGAAAAGGACGGGTTCTGTGTTGATATTCATGTGCACAGGATCCTCAATCGCTGGGGAACGATCGAAACCAGGGATCCCGATGCAACTTACCGTCTGCTGGAACCGGTACTCCCTTCAAAATGGAAAAGGAGGGCAAATGCCCTCCTTGTTTCCTTCGGACAGCATGTTTGCCGTCCGGTCTCGCCATACTGCTCGAAATGCCCCCTGTCAGCGGACTGTGACCGTGTCAAAGTGGATAAACACCGGTGACATATGGTCTTCCGACTTGTTGATCTTGTCGGAAGGATCCATGCGCCCTTCAAGCTCGCACCGTATGCAGCGGGATGCTTCTTTCCAGGCTTCCTGTACATTGAACCCTGTTTCCACTTCGCTGAAACCGGATCTTGCGTCGATGGGGATGGCCGGCATCGGAATGCGGTGCATATCCCCGAGGTCCATCGGATCTTCCAGGACGGGAGGCGCATAGAATGCATAGTTCCGATCCGGGTTTCCCTTGAAATACCGGTCGATGAAAACGGCGCATTGCTCTCCGTCGCGGATGGAATGGATGACGTCGAGCGGACCGGTCATGGCATCACCGCCCGCAAAAACTGCCGGACGCGATTCGCTCATGAGCGTATCGGGGTCCACCTTGACCGTTCCCCACTTATGGAAGGAAATTCCGTTCTTTTCGAAAACGCTTGTGTCCATGGTTTGCCCGATGGCGGCGACAATCGTGTCCACATGAACAGACTTGATGTTCCCTTTCACTGCAACCGGCTTTCTCCGTCCGCTGTTATCGAATTCGCGGGAGAGCGTGTTGACCTGGAAATCGATGACAGATTCCTTTTCTCCGTTCGGGAGTTCTGCTTCCCGAATCTCCAGAGGAGCCAGGAGAAATTCAAAGGTGATTCCTTCGTGCTCCGCTTCCTGAACCTCAAACTCGTGTGCAGGCATTTCTTCACGGGTACGGCGATAGTAAACCGTCACATGTTCCGCTCCCATCCGGATGGCGGACCGGGCAACGTCAATGGCAACGTTTCCGCCGCCAATGACGGCAACCCTTTTCCCGACATGAACCGGTTCTTCAAGACAGACCTTGCGGAGGAAGACAATCCCGTCCTGGACGGAGGGAAGGTCCTCGCCGGGAATCCTCATCTTGCTGGGTTTGTGGGCTCCGATTCCGACAAAGGCCGCATCATATCCTTCCTGGAACAGGTCTTCCAGGGAGAAGTCTCTACCCATCGACGTGTTTGTCCTGAACTCGACCGGGAGGTTGTCAAAGATTCCCATCTCAAAATTCAGGAGTTCTCTGGGAAGACGGTATTTCGGAATTCCGACGGCCAGCATTCCGCCAATGACGGGCAGCTGGTCAAACACAGTGACTTTATACCCCATTTTTCCCAGGTAGAATGCACAGGTCAGTCCAGCCGGACCGGCACCGATGACGGCGACTTTCTTGTCGAGGTCGGCATCGGGGAAATATTCGGGACGGATTCCCTGGTTGTATTCCCAGTCATAGGCAAAACGTTTCAGCCCGTTGATGGCAATGGGTTCGTCCAGGTCCCCTCTTCGGCAGGGGCCTTCGCAGGGTCGATAGCAGGTGCGGCTGATGATCCCCGGGAAAGGCAGTCTCTTCCGGATTGTGGCAAGGGCTTCTGCGTACTGCCCCCTGAAGATTTCCGTGATATACCGCGGAATGTCGATCCCGACAGGGCACTCGTGCTGGCAGGGAGCATAAACAATCTCTTTGCAGGACTGGGAGACACATTTTTTCCGCTTGATGTGATCTTCGTACTCCGCACGGAAATACCGGATGGTGGAAAGAACCGGATTGGGAGCCGCCTGACCGAGGCCGCAAAGGGAGTTCGCCTTGACGTAGGTCGAGAGATTCACCAGGTCGTCAAGATCCTTCATTTCTCCCCGGCCATCGCTGATGCGCTGGATCATGTCGAGCATGACCTTTGTTCCGTCGCGGCATGGCGTGCACTCTCCGCAGGACTCATCTTTCGTAAAGGTCATGAAATATTTTGCCGTATCGACGATACAGTTGGCTTCGTCGAGAACAATGATGCCTCCGGAGCCCATAATGGCGCCAGCGGAAATCAGCGATTCGAAGTCGACCGGGGTATCGATCAGATCAACGGGAATACAGCCCCCTGAGGGTCCCCCAAGCTGGGCCGCCTTGAACTTCTTCTGTCCCGACATGCCGCCCGCGATTTCGTAGACGATCTCCTTGAGTGTCGTTCCGGCCGCCACTTCGATCAGACCTGTTCTCTTGATCTTTCCAGTCAGGGCAAAGGTTTTTGTTCCCTTTGTCTTCTCCGTCCCGAAACTGGCAAACCACTCTGCCCCTCCGACAATGATATGGGGGATGTTCGCCAGTGTTTCGACGTTGTTGATCAAGGTGGGGTTGTTCCAGATGCCTCTCTGCGCCGGGAATGGCGGTTTTGGCCAAGGCATTCCGCGATCACCCATAATGGAGGCCAGAAGGGCTGTTTCTTCCCCGCAGACATACGCTCCCGCGCCTTCCTTGATCTCGATATGGAAGGACAGGTCCGAACCAAGAATGCGTTCTCCGAGGAATCCCCGATCCATGGCCTGGGCAATGGCTTTTTTCAGCAGGCGGATGGCGTGAGGGTATTCCGCCCGACAGTAGATGTATCCCTGGCGGGCATTGCCGATTGCGAAAGATGCAAGGATCATCCCTTCGATGACGGAGTGCGGGTCTCCTTCCAGGACGGAGCGGTCCATGAATGCTCCGGGATCGCCTTCATCGGCATTGCAGACGACGTACTTCGTGTCTCCCTGCGACTGCCTGGTGAATTTCCATTTCAATCCGGTCGGAAATCCTGCCCCGCCTCTTCCGCGCAATCCGGACTGGATCAATGTCTCGACAACGGCATCGGGAGACCATCCTGCCAGAACGGATTTTAATGCCTCGTATCCTCCGGTCCCGATGTAGTCGTCAATCGAGGAAGGATCGATGACGCCGCATCGCTTGGAAACAATCTTGACCTGTTTCCGGAAATAGTCGGCTTCGTCGACTCTGGCCAGCCCTTCAATCGCAACGGAGTCCGCCACGGCGGTCTGACCATAGACCAGCTCGGGGAAGTATGTCCCCTTCTTGAAATGGGACTCCAGAATGGATGTGACGGACTCGGGAGTGACCTGTGCATATGTGACCCTGGGCTGTCCCGGGATTTCCACCTCGAGGATGGGCTCATTGTGGCACATCCCGATACACCCGGTGGGATGGATGTGCAGATCATAGCCGTTGTCCCTGGCTTCCCGCTCTACCGCCTCATGAATCCTGCGAGCACCACTGGCGAGACCGCAGGTTGCCATACCGATATATATATTGGATTTTGTCATTGTCTCTTGATCCCCTTAATGGACAGATATTGGTAGTCATTTCTGCCAGGAGATGCCGCTGGGCAGAAAAACAATCGGAGATGCAGGGAGGGAAAAAAGGGGAGCCATGTATCAGACCTGTTTAAGAGGTTTGACGGATTGCGCCGGAAAAACCGGGAAGAAAACAGGACTGATAATGACATATCTGCCAGGCTCCTCTTCATTGAGAAGTTTTTCCGAAAAATCAGGGCAAACTCCCTTGTCCACATTGACAGGGGAGATACAGCCTTCCGTTGATTCTAGCCATGATAAAAGGTCTGTGTCAAGAATCGGGGCAGAAGACAATCGTAGATTATTGATTCAAGCAGGGAAAAAGTGAAGATTCATTCTGGAAGGTGTGATGACTGAAAGAGTTCTGCGGAAGAAGGAGGAATCTGATCGGGGCGGAAGCAATCATCGGGAACCTCGCTGCTGAGAAACCGTGAGACTCTCGCAGGAGCGCGAACCAGAGAAAAGGGGGAGGAAAAAAAGAGGGGGGAGCGAAAGGTCCACTCCCCCCGATGAAGATTCCGGCGGCGTCCTACTTTCCCACAACCTCGCGGTTGCAGTATCATCGGCCCTGGAGGGCTTAACGGCCGTGTTCGGGATGGGAACGGGTGGGTCCCCTCCGGCATGGCCACCGGAAAACCGGC
>DAIEST010000185.1 GCA_027346125.1 Leptospirillum sp.
ACATAGCGTTCAGATAGGGGAAGACAGAGGTTTCCGGAATTTCCGGAAGGAGGTAGTTTCCGCCGAATCCGACAATCGTGTGCGTGTTCTGGGAGAAGTACGACTGCTGGAGCGTGAGGTAGACGAAGAATTTTGAGAAAATCATCTTTCCCAGTCGGAGGCCCCACAGGGGAGCCGATCCGAAATCGTAGGGGACCGTCTGTCCGGCAGTGGTGGAATAGGAGCCCGAAAGGGAAATGTCTCCGCCGACCATCCCCTCGAGGGCGAATCCGCTTCCCGGAATGCCGGAAGAGGTTGCAGGGGAGTTCTCCGGAAGGGGTTGCGCGGAGGGGGAGACGGTTTTCGTGTTCTTGTCCATGGACTCGGCCCGGGCTTGTACCGGGCAAGCGAACAATAGCCCTGCGGCGAACAGGGCGAAGAAGGTCGCGATGCGATTATTCACGTGAAGGTCCTTTCGTTTTCGATCCTTGTTTGTCCATGGTCGTCCCCGGTCATTTTTTCAAAACATCCACATGAAGCCGATATTGGCCTTGAACGTCGGGAAAAGGTTGGGGGCCAGGGGTGTCGATCCGGGATTGTCCCAGTAGAGGTATTTGATGATACTGGCAAAGACCATGAGATTCGGAATGCTGTGGGGAATGATCCATCCGCCCACGCCGACCTGTTCCGTGAACGCCTCTGTTCCAAGGATGGGGCCGGCAGGCGTGAACTGGCCGTTGATGGTTTCCGGATTGATCTGGAGGTTGGCCGAATTGTAGTGGATATAGTCTCCGAGGGAGATCCATGTTTCCGGAAAATCGGTATGAAGCCGATTGAGCCGGTAAGCCACCATATAGTCGGTGTTGATGGTATCCCCGGTTTCGGTTCCGAGGTTGTTCGGAAGTTCGAACGAATTGAGAAAGTCGCTGACGATCATCCATCGGCCATTTGAAAAGGTGTGCATGGCTTCGATTCCGAAGGTCAGTTCGTAGGCGCCGGCACCGGTCAGATCGCTGTTGATGTACTGGTTGTTGAAGGTCTGCAGCGTGGGAGAGGTGGGGAAATGGACGCCCTGGACGAAAACGATCCGGGTCGCTCCCGAGAAAGTGTTCCGGTCATAAAGATCCAGAAGATTGGCTATCCAGAGGTCTCCCGGTACGGCCAGAAAGCCGGGGTTGTTGTTTCCCAGACCCGGGCTGTACCCCGTGGAGGGAGCCGACCAGTTCCAGCGGTAGTAGAAGGGTTCCGTGACCTGGACCATCCAGCGTTTGCCGGCCAGGACCTGGAGCGTGTTCTCCTGGGTCATGAGAAGCTGGGAAGCGCTGATTCCCCGGATGTTCGGGCTGAAGGCCGCAGAGCCTGAAATCCAGGAGCTTGCATAGTCGAAACGCATGGACAGCATCAGATCGTTCGTCCAGAACATGGCTGCATCCACTCCCATGTGTTCCAGGCAGAACACGCAGGCCGAAGCCGGCCTGGTCTGGAGAAGCAGCGATATTACGACAAAGAGGATTGCCAGTCCGTTCCGTACCTTTCCGGATCGTAGTCGGTTTGCCGAAGGACGAGAAGGATTTCTTCTCAAAACGGTGAAAAATTTCATGGAGTCTCCTTAGTCATAAGGATATCTTGAGGCGTGTTTCGCCGGGAGAATCGAAGACAGATGGGAACGGAACGACCGTTGCGGCAGAGTCGTCGTACCGGGGGCGGCCAATGAGCGGAGGCCGTCAGGAGCTGCGAGGCGCGTCCGGATGACCGTTGTCTGGAAAATGACGGGTCTGCTGCCTTTTTGAAAGGTGCGTCCGATCACGTGCATGATGGTCCTTGTGGATCGATGTCACTCAACTACAGGGAAATTTCGAGGATCGAGACGGCACGGAAGCGTTCGCGGACAATGCCCGTTTCCGATCGCTCTTGCGATTTGAGAGAAGACTCAGATGGAGAGGGGTCTTGGAGGGGGGAGCAGGACGGAGTTGCCGACGGACGCCATACGATCCGGAGTTCCGGGGAA
>DAIEST010000188.1 GCA_027346125.1 Leptospirillum sp.
CCGGAAAAAATGAAGGCGCCCTGGGAGTCACTGGTTTTCTGGACGGTATTTTTCGTGTCCTGGTTCTGGAGAAGAATGGGAACGTTCGCCAGCGGTTTCTGGTCTTTCTGCGAGCGAACGGTTCCATAGACGACTGCCGGCGCGACATCAGACGGCGCAGGATTCTGTGTCTGGACCGGCTGGGACTGTTCCTGGGCCGACCAGGCATCGGTTGCCAACCTTCCCCAGAAAATTCCCGGGACAAGGAGCCATGCAACAAGATATTTCGGGATGTCGATTTTCATTGCGGACTCCATCTATAAGAAGTTTCCGACAAGAACCGGTCAACATTGTCATCAAGGGAACTTGCGCGCGGGAGTTCTCTCAAGATGAATTTATTGCGAGCTCAGGATAGAGGGAGATCATGAAGAGAAACTCAAAGAGGAGTGAAGGGGAAACGGCTTTTTCGTAAACGATTCGTGAAGTCCCGGTGAATTTGGCCTATGGTGTCAAATCGTTCTTTCCTGGCAAGGGAAAGAAGGAACGGGCTCCGATCCTCTTTATCTTCCGATCATGAGACCGAACACAGGAAAAATGAGGGAAGGACCATTCCCTTGAGGACAAATGCAGGGGGGATCTGGTTCCTTGCAGATTCCTCCCGAGCAGAAAAACCTGTCCGGCCGCGGGCTCCAACGTTTGCTTTCGGAATCCGGAGCGAGATTGATATAGACCAGTCTGTATGATAATATTTGTTTCATGAAGAACAGCAGGCAACCCAGGAAAAAATTAGACTCTCAAGTCCGCAAAAAGCTGCTCGAAACGGCGGCAGACCTCTTTTACCGGAGGGGGATCGAGAATGTAGGGATCAATGAAGTGATCGACCGTTCCGGAGCGGCACGGATGTCCTTGTACTATCATTTCCCCTCTAAAGACGCCCTTATTCTCGCCGTTCTCGACCATACCTCGGAAATCCGGCTCAAGGCCCTCGAGGAAGCCAACAAAAAGGGGAAAGACAAGGATCCACGCTCTCGCCTTCTGGAGGTCTTCCGTCCGATGAAAGGGATCGTCGAGGATGAAGGGTTTCGGGGGTGTGCCTTCATCAACGCTGCCACGGAAAGGGCTGATCCTGCCGATCCGATCCATGAAAGAGTGGCACGATACAAAAGCGACCTTCGGGGAATCTTCGCCAGGCTGGCACAAGAGGCGGGAGTCCTTTCTCCGGATCTTCTCTCCTGGCAGTTGCTCCTTCTGTGGGACGGGACTATGACCGAGGTCTACATCCAGCAGGATCCGAATCTTGTCGATGCAGCTATTTTGGCGGCAGAAACACTGATCCGTTCTGCACTTCCCCCGCCCGGACCCGCATGATGAGATTCTTTTCCGTGTTTATGCCGGCTCTTCTTATCAGTTTCGGAACGGCCGTTTCCTTGGGATTTTCCCGGTTTGATTACGCTCTGATCCTGCCCTCCATGATGGAGAGTCTGGGGTGGAGCTACAGCGAGGCCGGATGGCTCAATGCGGCAAACGCCATCGGCTATCTGGCCGGCGCAGCCTGGACGGGACGCGTCATCGCCCGCTTTCCGGTTCGGACCCTGTTTCTCGGGGGACTTGTCCTGACCGCGATTTCGGTTTTGGCATCGGGACTCGTCGCGTCGTATCCGCTTCTCCTTCTATTACGCCTCACGGCGGGGGTCTTCGGAGCTCTGTCGTTCATCGCTGGGAGCATCTTGGTGTCAGGCTTGTTTCCTCACGACCCCCACCGGAGCGGAACTGCGATTTCCCTCTATACGGGCGGAGGGGGATTCGGCATCCTGGTGTCGGGGCTTTTTCTCCCGTTCCTGTTCTCAAAATATGGGGCAGATTTCTGGCCCCGGGCCTGGATGGTGCTTGGAGTGTCGGGACTCTTGTTTGCCTGGCTTTCCTCATTGTCTTCCCGAAGCCCGGAGTCTATACCACAGGATCCATCCGACTCACCCTCATGGGATCCGCGCTTCTTTATCCCCGCCCTGATGGGATATTTTCTCTTCGGCGTCGGGTATCTCATTTACATGACTTATTTCATCAAGTGGGTCGAAGACAACGGGTATGGACCATCCATGACCGCGTTCGTGTGGGGGATCTTGGGACTCTCGGTTCTTTTGTCACCTCTTTTCTGGAGAGGTATGCTGTCCCGATACCCAGGAGGCCGGTCTCTCGGACTGTCAATAGCCCTGACCTCCATGGGAGCGCTGATTCCTCTTCTTTCTCGTTCCCTGCCGGCCATGCTTCTTTCGGCTCTCGTCTTCGGCTTCTCCTTTTTGAATGTTCCGGCGGCCGCCACCGCAATGCTTCGAACTTCCCTCCCTCGGGCTTTGTGGGGACAGTCGATCACTCTTTTCACGGTTGTTTTTGCCCTGGGGCAAATCATCGGACCGGCACTGGGAGGAATGATCTCCGATCACTCCGGAAATCTTTTCTCCGGCTTGGCTTTCTCGGTCCTGGCGCTGGCTGGAGGCGCGATCGTCTCTCTTTTTCAAAGACAAAGGGGATAAGCCCTGAATTTCATTTCATGAGCACGGGAAGTCCGATGAACGAGAAATTCGATCCCGCATAGGCCTGTCGTCAAGATGCGGATGAAGAAAGAGTGATCGACAGTCGTACTCCATTATAACGATGTTCCGGTTTGAGCAAGCATCCCGGGGACAGCATTTTCTGAAGGGGTGACAAAATGGCAATCAGGATAGGCATCAACGGGTTCGGTCGGATCGGTCGGCTGGTCGCCCGTTCCTTCATGGATGAAACGGCTCTTCCCGGGAGAAGGAGCCGGGAGGTGGAAATCGTTGCGGTCAACGACCTGACGGACTCCGAACATCTCGCGCACCTTCTGAAGTATGATTCGGTCCACGGAACGCTCGATGCCGAAGTCGGACATGTCGGAGACAGCCTTTATCTGAACGACAAGATGATTCGTGTTTATCGCGAGCAGGATCCCGGCCGGATCCCCTGGGGAGAAGCGGGGGTCGACATTGTGGTGGAAAGCACCGGGCGGTTCGAAAATCGGGAAAAGGCGTCCCTCCATCAAAAAGGGGGAGCGAAAAAAGTCATCATTTCCGCCCCTTCCCCCGATCCGGACTGCACCGTCGTCCTTGGCGTGAACGAGCATATCTATGATCCCCGCATTCACCATATCGTGAGCAATGCC
>DAIEST010000203.1 GCA_027346125.1 Leptospirillum sp.
GATAATTTATTTTTATCTTAAAAATTTTACTTTGGTATTTTTTGTGGTATGATTTCTGCGGGTCACTTTCTCCTTAATGAATGGTTCGGGAAACCCCTTCATTTGTGTAAGGAGTTGGTTCGCTTGGGTTGGTCTTGGGGATTGTCAGAGGAGGATTTATCATGGAAAGCATGTTAGAGACACAGGTTGAAGCGTTGGATTCAGGGTCGGAAAGTTCCATCGAGGCGAAAGGGGTCAATGATTCCGGTTTTACAATGATTGAACTGTCTGTGGTCCTGTTGGTGATCGGTATTCTGGTGGCTGCGGCATTGTTGGGCTACAACTCGTTTGTGAATGGTGGCAAGATCGCCGCAACCAAAACGGAAATTGAAAAGCTTATAGAAACCGCCCACAACTATGCCCAGGCCAATGCCGGCCAGGTGGGGGGAACCTATAATGGCCTGACCGCATACGCATCGGGGGGATATGTGGCCGGTTCCACCACAATGCTCCCGTCTTCCTATACGACCCAGGGCGTCCTGAATCCCTATGGCGGATACGGAACGATCGCGACAGGGACCAATCCCAACCAGTTCACCTTGTCTGAGACCGGTCTGAGCACAGATGGTTGTACGGCTATCCTGAATGCTTATTCCTCTCACGGGACGGGAACCTGCGCTGGTGGAACTCTCTCGTTGACAATGAACTGAATTCTGTTTGATTAGGGATGGGTCGATGGACAAGGTTCGTCATGCAAGGGATGGCGGATTTACCATGATGGAGCTGACAGTCGTCCTTTTTGTCATGGCGCTTGTCACATCGGCCTCTCTGATCGGATACCGTTCTTATATCCACGGGGCGAACATATCGGCACTGTCCCAGGTGATCAGAAATGTCAGAACGGCATCCCATCAGTATATTCAGATCAACAGCTCCTATTCGGGGCTTTCCTGTCCGGCTCTTTCCGCTTCCGGGATCTGGCCTCCCTCAGGCTGCAACGGTCCTTCTTTTTCTCTTTCTATCCCGCAGACTTCCGTTTCTGTTGCTGCGGGAGCCACGCCATACCAGTTTTCGATTGTAATCCTTTCAAGCTATTTCACCGATACGGACTTTGAGGCGATTTGCAACCAGTTTCAAGCACAGGCAACCCAGTGCAGCCCCTCGTCCGGCACGTTGACGCTTGTTTTTTGAGAGGTGCCTTTTAATCGAATCCCTTCCTTCTCGAAGGATCATCAGAGGAATGTGCAATGAAAAGCCTGTCATGGAATGATAACGGACCTTTGCAGGATGGCTGGCGCTGGATACGGCCCCTCTTCGAAGACGAGATGATTACCGACGTTCATATCAAGGGAGAGGGATGTTATGTCCGTCGCCGCGGGGTGATCGAGGATACCGATATCACCGTGTCCCAGAGTTTTGTCCAGTGGCTTCTGGAAACCTATGGACAGGACGCTTCCTTCGGCTTTGATGATGTTCGGATCCGAATGCATATCCTGGGATCGATCAACGGATATGACATGGCGGTCAGGGTTCTTCCCCGACGGATCCCTCCCCTTGAACAGCTTGGTCTGCCTCCTGTTTTTTCGGAGCTGATCCAGCTCAAGAGGGGGCTTGTCCTGGTGACCGGAGCGGTCGGATCGGGCAAGACAACCACCCTGGGCTCGCTGATCCAGGCCATCAACGAAGTTCGTCCGGTCAATATCATTACGATCGAGGATCCTGTCGAACTGATCTATACCCCGATCAAGGCCCGCTTTTCCCAAAGGGAAATCGGCGGGGGAGTCAGTACTTATCCGCAAGCGATCAGAGACGCACTCAGAGAGGATCCTGACGTCGTCCTGGTAGGGGAGACTCGGGACCCGGAAGCGCTTGAAGCGGTGATGACGCTTGCTGAAACGGGAAAGCTTGTCTTTACAACACTCCATTCGATTGACGTTGCCCAGACCTTTCACAGGATCCTTGACAGTTTTCCGGCCCACAAGCAGCCGATTATCCGGGCGCAGTGTTCGATGGTCATTCAGGCGGTCGTCAGCCAGGTGCTGGTTCCCACGGTCAATGGAGACCGGGCCGTGGCACAGGAGTTTGCGTTTTTAAATGAGGCCATCAGGAATATCATCCGAAGCCGGGAAGACAAGCTCCATCTTCTCTATCCCGAAATCGAATCGATGGAGAAGCAGGGGGATACGCATTTCCGGACCTTTACGGGAAGCTTCAAGCGTCTTGTTTCCAGGGGGCAGATCACACTTGAGACGGCACGTCAGTTTGCGACCCGTCCAAGAGATTTTCCCGGGTCATGAATCATTAGAAATCGTTATTTTTTCCTGCTATTCTCATTCGTTCTTTTGGGTTTCAAGAGGGATGCTTGCCCGGCGTTGTGTGTCAGGATCAAAGGTGTTTTGTCAGATGAGAGCCCAGGAAGAGTAGAATGTTGAAATCCTTTTCGCTTCGCTTCAAATCAGGGCATATGCCACTGAGACCTGTCCGCTTCAGCGGGGATCAGGTCATAACCTCCGGAACGATCCCCGATGTGCCTCAAAGATCAGACTGTGTCCTCTACTTTCCTGCTGGACTGACCCTTGTTTTTCGAAGTTCCCGTGTGGCTCAGGGTTCCCGGAAAATGTCCATCGCCGATTCCAGAAAGCTGATCGCCGGCGGTCTTGGTCTTTCTCCCCGGAATGTTTTGACATGGAATGTTCCGGATGGATTCTGGTGGTTCGTTTCTCCGTCCGGATGGGAAGCGGTCAATCCGTCACTTCCGGTCTTTTTGGGCTTGCCGGCCTTTATTCGGCCGATGGCTGCGATTGCGACAGATCCTCTCGGCGTATACGGCTATCTGTTTCCGGTGATGGTGGAGGGAAATCCGGACTCTGTCTCCGGCTTTGTTGTGATCCTTCAGTCCGGCGGTGTGATGGAGTCGAATGTGCTCTCCATGGCGACCGTCTCGAACCCCCAGTCCTTTCTCCTTGGAATTTCTTCCTTTCTGGATCATTTGTTGCAAACAATCGCACAGGAAGAAGGGGCCGCTCCAAGGGAGGAGATTTCCTGGATCAGGGATTCCCGAAACAGGATGGCTCTGGACTGGAACCAGGTGGCCGGGACGATACAGGATATTCCCTTTGATTTACTGGGTGATGCGCTTAAGGATCCACCCTTTGTCCATGAGTCTCTCTCTGCCCAAAATGCCAGTTGGCGTTCAGTTTTCTTGCGGCTCCTTCCGGGATCGCTTCTGGGAATGGTTTTTTTTCTGATCGCTTTGTTTTTTGTTAGGCACTTCGATCATATGGCGATCGAACGGACCCGTATCCTGAAAGCCCGTCACGAACTGCTTCTGGCCAGACTGTCCAATGCGAGAATGGTCCATA
>DAIEST010000206.1 GCA_027346125.1 Leptospirillum sp.
TTCAGTTCTATGATCTTCAGTTTAGGCATCTCATCCCTTTCTGGTCTACCGCATTAGGATTTCATACACTCCCGCCATTGTAAAATCACTGAAACGTTCCGTCAACCGGAAGGAATGCTTTCCTTAGGACTAAAGTTGGCAGCCTCACTTGGTGTCCATCTCGGGGATGATCGAACCCCCCTCTCCTTGCAGGCGAAGGAAAAACGGTGCAATGGGCGTAGCCCATAGGCCTGTGTTCGATGGCTTTGTCCGGGCCGGATCCAAAGAAAAACTAAAGCCGCCTTCAATGCGACACAACGGATTAAGGGCGGATCGGGCCCTTCGACTTGCGGTCGAGGGTCGTTCAGTTCGTGTAAGAAAGAGGATTCATTCTGGCAGCCCCCCTTATCAGATAACCAACGGTACAGTAGCATATTCGCGCGCTCGGACCGGCACATGAATCCCCTTCTGTCAAAAAGGGAATCTGCCAGATTGAATTCATTCAAGGGGGGTTATACTATGAGACAGGAGGTTGGGAAATGATTGAAATGTTTGTGCGGGAGATCTTTTTCGATGGATCGACCAAATCCTATATTCTGATTTTACAGGATGGAGAAAAAAACAGTACACTCCCTATCTGGATCGGGCCATTCGAGGCACAGTCCATTTCGATGGGGAGAGCCGGGACTCCTCCTGAACGGCCGCAGACGCATGATCTCTTCCTTTCGCTTCTGGATCACCTGAAGATCAGAATCTTGTCTGTGGTTATCTCAAAAGTTGAGGAAGGAACATTCTTTGCTTCACTTCATCTGTTGTCGGAATCTTCCGAGTTTTCGGTCGATGCGCGTCCGAGCGATGCAATTGCGATCGCGATTCGGGCCCAGGCGCCAATCTATGTCAAAGAGGAGGTTCTCCATCAGATTCCGGACCATCCAGACTTCAAGCAACTTCTTGACAGCCCGGAAGAAACGGATCCTCCAGAGTACTAGGGTGCTGTTGGTCGTTGCCAGTCTGTTGACGCTTGTGACGTCCTGCTCGAAAACAATCAACAATCTCTCTTCGACCGGATATTCCGACCACAAAATCAGTTCCGGAAAACTGACCGGTGCTGGCCTGGCACTTCTCCCCGTGAGAGTGAATGCGGGAAAGAAATCCGAAGCGAAATTCATTGACGCCGTCCTGGAAAAAGAATTTGCAAAACGTTTTCCGGGAATAAAATTGATTGGCCCTGTGCAACTTGCCCGGTACAAGAAAAATTCCGTGGAAGGGAAATGGGTTGCGGCAATGGTTCAACACTCCTCTCCTCATACGATTCGCGGAGTGGACGGAATCCGGGCCATTTCCCGGAAAACGGGAGTGAGGTACTTTTTACAGACCGATATCCGCATCTCCGATGTGGAAGGGGGAGCGGAACATGTCCGGATTTTCGGCCGCCTATGGGATGGGAAGGACAAGGAAATCGTCTGGACCGGATACGGTGAGGCAAGGGGTTATGTCTATTTGTTCTTTCCTGCCATTCCCGCTCCGTTTGAAAAAGATGCCGCTGTGGCAGTGAAAGGTCTGGTCAGGGAATTATCCGCCCGTTAACGCTGTTTTCCGGCGTATTTTTTCCCTTCGGGTCAGACTGGTACCGGACAGGTCAAAGAAACCCAGGAGGGGGCATTTTCCGGGCTTTCCACTGTCGCTAACAGGTTTTCCTCGAGAAGGAACGAGAGAAACCTCGTATGGAAGGCATGACCGCCGCGGGAAACGGTAAAGTTCCCGACCAGAGGCCGATCCAGAAGACGGATATCACCGAGGAAGTCAAGAATCTTGTGCCGGACAAATTCGTCCGAATAGGTCTGGAACTCCGGATTGATCACACCATTTCTCCCGATTATCAGGGCATTTTCGAGTGATCCCCCTTTGACGAGACCCAGATCCCTCATTTTTTCTATGTCTTCCAGAAAGCAGAATGTCTTGGCTTGGGAGATGGCAGACTCAAAGCTGTGTTTGCTCAGGGAAAACTCCAGATGCTGGTTGAGCTTCGGGCCAAATTCGATTTTGTAGGAGACAGTGAGTTCCCGGGAAGGTTCAACGCGAATGAACTTGTTCCCTTCTTCAAACTCAACAACCTTGGAGACGGTATAAAACGATTGGCGGACCGGTTGCTCCTTGACTCCGGCATCCCGAAATGCCTGGACAAAAGGGGAAGCGCTCCCGTCAAGGATTGGAAGTTCCGGCCCATCGAGTTCGATTCTGAGGTTGTCGAGGTAAAAGCCGTTGATCGCGGACATGAGATGTTCGATCGTCTGTATGGATGCCGAACCCCGAAGAAGTGTGGTGGAAAGGACCGAGCGTTCGGTGGACACGTGGTTGACATGGGCCGGGAGCGAGAAATCGCCGAGATCTGTCCGGATGAAGGT
>DAIEST010000034.1 GCA_027346125.1 Leptospirillum sp.
CCGTCCGGAGAGACGACACTCCATCCGCACACCGTTCCGGTTCTTCCTCCTGTCGAGTGGCCACAAGAAGGGGGTGGGGCTTCCCGTAACCCCGTATTTCAGATTTCCGGAGCATTCGGACAAAGTGGAGAATGGGGGAAAAGGTTTCATGTGGCATCTTTGGTATCTGGGAAAGATACGCCTGAAAACGAAGACTTCTATTCCGGGATTGTCGAAAGTGGCGGGACCCTCTGGCTTGCCAGCACCCAGGGAGATGTGCTTGCCGTTAGCGCGGAAACAGGAGATGTCTTATGGAGACGTCACCTCGGAGGTTCTTTCTTTTCCGCTCCAGTGACCGGTCCAAGGACTCTTTATGTGGCCTCCGGCGATCCGGGCGTGACTGTTTCCCATCTGGTTCTCTACACCCGGACAAGAAGACTGGTTCGTGGCAATGGAAACGAAAGGATCTGGGCGCTTTCCCGGCGGACCGGTGCAAGCCGATGGACTGTCCGATTAAGGGGCGGGGTTCTGGGAAGTCCTGTCCTTCTGCCTCATACTGTGATGATGGCAACAGGAAGAGGGCATTTGGTCTTTCTGGATCGCCAGGACGGCCATCGGGTTTTTGACCTTCCGATCGACTCACGGTCTTTTGGCTGGGCGTCTCCGGTGGAGGAAGGACGTCAGGTTGTTCTGGCCCAGGAGAATCCTCCGCTGTATCAGGCCATTTCCCTGGATGGTCCCCGAAGGATCTGGCGTTTCCAGTGGAAAGGAACGCGAACGTGGGATCATTTTTTCATCGGAACACCACTCCTTTCCGAAGGTGTTTCAATTGGTGTTGTCCGGACACATCGTCCTCTGAGGGACGTTGTCGTGGCACTGGATATCCGGACTGGTACCCTGCTCTGGAAAACCTTGTTTCCTGCGGGTCAGGCAGACAGAGTCGAGGACCATTCCCTGCCTGTCCTGGCAGACGGAGTTGTCTATGTTCCCTCTGGATCTGCACAGGCACTGATTGCCCTTGATGTCCAGAGCGGTAAAAAGTTATGGATGATCCGTCTTCCGGAACCCCCGGAAACGGGCGGGGCAGTGATCGGCCAGCTTCTGCTTCTTCCCCTTCCGGACGGAACACTTCTTTCGATCGACCGGACGTCAGGGGTTGTGGTCGCTCGGGAGAAATTATCGGCGTCTTTTGGTCCCCATCCTCCTGTCGTGGTTGGAAACCGACTTTTTTTCGCCGGTCGGGATGGACAGGTAAAGGCCATGATGATCGATGATCTCGGGAGAAAAATCGGGGATTTGGCCGGGAAGGTGTGGTTGATGCCGGTCTCCGGAAAAGGCAAGGGGCAGTTGTCGTCTGACAGCGCTTCTCCACTCCCTTCGTCCTGAAAAACCCATTTTAGAGGTGGGAGACTGTCAATAAACGCTGTCATATGGAGAAACCATGTCCCTGGATAATACTCCGAACTTTTTGGATCCTTCTCTTCCCACATTGAATATCGGACATCCGGCCATCATGAATTTCCGGGGGGTGGAGGTCGTCATCCCGGATGGGCTTCTGGAAGGGGCTCTTCAGGAGTTGGGATCTTTGGAAAGAATTTTACCGTCCGAACCGCCATCCCGGGAAACTGGTATTGGAATCCTGCGACGGATTTTTTTGATCGTGGATCAGGTTGGCACCCTTCTGTCGACTGGCATGTCATGTCGTTCGGGGTGCGCCGCCTGCTGCCGGGTGATGGTTGCGACTACCCGTGGAGAAGCCGAACTTTTGAATGACGGGATCCAGAAAAGGTCAGAGACAGAAAGGACTCGTTGGAGCGGGACAATCCGGGAGAGGAATGCTCTTCTTGGGGAGATCGCCGGGAAGCATTCGCCACCTGCGGATCTGACACGGCTGGATGGGTTGATCGAAACGTGTGAATCGTATGAACATGAAGATCAACCTTGTCCCTTTTTGGGCCCGGATCGTCTGTGCCAGATTTATGAGGACCGTCCGCTTCTCTGCAGGATCTGCTGGGTTCTGACAGATCCCAGGGACTGCGAACCTGGAGAAGGGCCTCCGGTCAAGTTCAGGACAGCCGTGTTCCACAGGGCGCATGAGCTTGTCGGCAAAGTTGCCGTCCATCACTTTCGGGATGATCGGGTCAGTCCGATTCCTTACTGGTTCCGAGAAGAAAACGGGATCGGATGACTGGATCTGTCCGGTCCCGTAAATTCGGTTTCGCGGTCTTTATCGGGTCTTTTCTGGCATTTGTGTTCCTCTGTCTTGCCGTGAATGCCGGGATTTTCCGAGGATTCGATCACGGTGTGGCTCTTGAGCTAAAGCGGACGACCCCGATTGCCTTCACCTGGTTCTTTGGACTGGTTTGTCGGACCGGCAATGCGGAGTTCACTGTTCCCGCCGGAATGGCTCTTGCTATTTGGGGGATCCGGTCCCGCAAATGCACACGGAAGACAGGAATGTTCTGGATCTTCTGGTTTATTTCGGGGATGTTCCTGGAACATGTTCTAAAGACAAGGCTCATCCAGCCCCATCCAGGACATGATGTGGCAAACGATCCGCTGGATCAATATCTGAAACCTCTTATTTACGTGAAAACCCCCGGTTCATTTCCCAGCGGACATACGTTCCGAGCGTTCTGGCTGGTGATCGGGTGCCGGATAGCCTATCCTGGCGTTCGGAAGTGGGTTCTGGCCTGGGCCTCTATCGTCATGGTTGGGGTGATCGTCATTGGCTGGCACTGGACAACCGACACATGGGGTGCTCTTTTTTGGGTGGCTGTCGGTGCGGGGTTGCTCCGGATCCTCTAGCGGCCGTCCGGGGAATTCCATTTCATCACAAGCTTCTTATCACGACAGCGCAGTAAGTTTTGTCCTTCCCCATAGAGGCAGTCGGCTGGCCGAAGATTGTGGCCGGTTTTGCGATCGGGTTAAAAAATGTGGGGGAAAAATCGAAGAAAAATCCAGAAAAAATCCGAGTCTGGAGGATTTGAGGGAGAGCTTTCTTGAAAAACCGATTTTTGAGAGGTCGGAAGACGCACCAGGGGCGTGGGAAGAAGAATTCGGATTGGTGTGGCGCAAAGGATGCGAGAGAACGTGGGCGATCAGCCGGTATTGAACCCGGCGGCTTCGAGTTTTTTCAGCGTTCTTTTCCGATGCGACCGGTCGTAGATTTTCTTTCTCTGCTTTGTATATGCATGAAAAGAGAGAACCTTTTCCGGGGTAGAGGGACCGGAGGGGACGATGGATCCGAGGAATCTTTTGGCCATGGGGAAGGAGACCGAAGTTTTTTTTTGAGCGTGAGCTGGACATCCTGAAGGAAATGGTGAGCCAGGAAGACATAGAGCATGTGGCGTCTCCAGCCACGGAAGGAGCGGTGCTCGTAGTCTCCCATGCCGAGGTGGGACTTGCACTCCTCGAAGGAGCGCTCAATGGACCAGCGGAGAGTGGAGGCATGGCCGAACTGCTCGAGGGGGGTGCCTTCGGGAGCGTTGGAGAGGGCGAAGCGCAACTCCCCCTCCGGCGTTTTGAGCACGATCAGCCACTCGGGACGGAGGTTGTCCTCGGGAGACCCGGGCACACGCCAGACCCGGCATGCGTGAAGGAAAGCCCCGATGGGCCCCTTGGCCCCCTCCTTGAGGATCATCGGTGTGAAGGAAAAGGTCTTGGCCAGGTCGGCAACGGTGACGGGAGTCTCGGTCAGACGCGGCTTGGAAGGGGACTTCCCCCGGGAGCCCTGGCGTTCGGGAACCCTCCATTCGGGCGCCGTGGTCAGCACATGAAGGTTGGTCCGGATGGAGGCGAAGTAAGAGCGGCCCTGGGGAAGACCCGCGAGGAACGCCCGGTCCATGCCGAAGGTGGCGTCGCAGCCGATCCAGTCGGACGGAAAGAGGCCGGAGCGATCGAGATCCCGGATCATCTCGCCTGCGATCTGGGGCTTGGTCTTGAAGGTCAGATCTTTGGGAATGCCGGTTTTCTCGCGCCGTTCGGCATAGTCTGCGTCCTCGATCCATTTTTTGGGGAGGTAAAGTTGGGCATCGAGGAGCCGCTGGCCCTTGTCGCCGACATAGCCCACGAAGACGCCGGACTGGCAGTTCTCGACCTTGCCGAGCCGGCCGCAATAC
>DAIEST010000231.1 GCA_027346125.1 Leptospirillum sp.
ACAAGCGCCTCACTGGAGGAAGATACACCGGACTCATGGATCGTCCGAACCTGATCCACCATGAGCTGGGCACTCATCATGGCCTCTATTCCCTGGACATACGGCCCTCCCCGGTCCTTGTAGAGTCCTTCTCCGCCAAACACTTCCTCGATCTTCCCTTTTCGGAGCTCCCTCCCGATCTCCGAAAAAAGCCGGGCAACCTGGGAAAGATGGGAGACCAGCGTCCGCAGCGAATCGCGCAGAATCTCTTCCAGGTTTCCGGTCCTGATACAGATCTCCTCTCCATCCGGAAAGGGACCTTCACTGTATCGTCCATCCTGGAATATCGGAGAACCATCCACCAGGATCTCTTCCACGATCCGATCTTCCGGGAGGTGTTTCTGGATGACCTCGCGGACCGCATCCCCGACAGACAGGTCCGACAGGAACCCCGGACTCATTTCATGGTCATCGATCACCACTCTTCGACAGTTCATCGTCATCATCCTTTCCTTGCTCAGTTCCGCCCCACCTCGTCCAAAACAAGGGGAGGCCGTATCGGCCCCCGATCGCGGGCACCCCACTCCCGCAACACGGACGCAAAAAGACGCACCCGACGATAAAGTCCGGCATAAGTCTCCTCGGTCCGTTCAACCAGTTTCAAAAGCTCGAACGGATCCCACACGTCGACGCTTTCCTTTTCCATCTGAAAGAAAACCACCAGAGGCCCTAGAGGAGGACAGGTCCAGGCCAGAGTCTCGATGGAACGATCGACCTTTTCCAGACTGGACAAAGTGGCCTCCATCGGACACGGAGGATCTGTCCTGAGGGCTTTCCGTACGGAATCCACCAGATCCATGCCCTCGACCGCCAGACTTTCCAGCCTGGCGGTCTCCCTGAATACCTCCGGATCGATTTCCCGGCTGATCCCGGGAGGAGGAGATCCATCATCCCTTTTCCCTTCCAGCTCTTCCCGCCAGATCCGTTCGTAGACACGTCTGAAGAATGCCTCCGGCACCTCTTCTCCCCGGCCCAGCGAACGGAATCTGAGGTCTCCCCATTCATCCGGACGGGCCAGGGCCACATCCGCACGAACACCGGCGGGGATTCGTCCCAGGGATTTTTCGAGGAGAAGGAGTTCCCGACCGGCGGGAGCCCGCGGGAACGCCAGACGGGTCCGGACAACCATCGCCACGACATGCGGATCCAGATCCCCCCGGCAGACCGGATCCGGACAGCGGGAATCCGGAGCACACGGCGCACAGGGAGCCAGGGAGTGGATCACGACATTCCCGGGCGCCCAGGGGCCGGTTTCCGGATAAAAGAGATTTGCGAACGAAAGACACACCACAGGCGTTTTCAGAAGCGCCGCGGCATGCATCGTCCCCGTGTCGTTCGACACCAGAACCCGGGACAGTTCCTGAATGGAAAAAAGCTCATCCACACTCGTCTTCCCCGTCCAGTCCAGAACCCGTGAAACAACCGACGGATCGCACGCCCTCACTTCCTCCAGAATCCTCCGGTTTCGTCCGAGATCGGACTCCCCGCTCCCAAGCAGAACGATCACCCTTGACGGATCATCGGACAAAAGAATCCCTATCGCCCTTGCAAACGACTGGACCGGCCAGCGTTTCAGCTCGGCGGAGGCCCCGGTGGCAAAGGACAGGAGAGAAGCGTTCCGGTTGACACCTTCCCGCCGGAGCCGGTCGGAAACGGAGAGCTTCACCCGCTCGGGGATCCTGGGAACGATCGTCCGGGGTGCCGCCACTCCGGCGATCTTCAGGAAGAGATCCGAAAGGTTGAGGCTGTTGTAGAGCCGGTTCCTCACCAGGGTCGAGAGATACGGGATCCAGGCACCGTAATGGGCCCGGAACCCGTCCGGGGTCATATGAAGGCCCCTCTTGTCGCGGGCCCGGATCAAAGAACCGAGCACGGCACCGATCCGGTTCGGAGTCAGATTGATCAGGAGATCGATCTCCAGTGCGTTCACTTCGGTCAGCCATCCCTGAAGATCCCGGTAAAGATCCATCGGATTCCCGCCTGAACGGACCCGTGACCGAAAAGACAGGGCGTCTACCGGAAACACCCCTGAAAACAGATCCAGCGGACCCAGAACCCCGGTGAACTCCCGGTAAGCCGCCAGAAAGATCCGGCAATCCGGATGATTTTCCTTCAGCGCCGCCACCATGGGGTAAAGCTCGTACAGATCCCCCATGCGCGTCAGTGCCACCACCAGGACAGAGCGGATCCTCCCGGAAGCTTCAGGGGTTTCCATCACTTATCCTCCACCGGACATTTCCTTCATCAGGAGAAACGTTGCCGCCTCGGGAGAGATTTCCCCTCTCCCGGCCGAAATGGGACGGACCAGATCGTCGAGGTTCACCTCCCCCATGGCGCGATAGGATTCCAGAAACCGGACGAGACCGGCATCCTCTCCCGCTTCCCGGATCAGTCCCTCCACGGGCCATCGCCCGGTCAGTGCAGGACGGGACGGCCTGACACCCCGTTCCATCAGCGTCCGGAGCCAGGATTCCATCCGGAGATCATAGGTATGTTCCTGAAGAACCCGTTTCCTGGCCTTTTCGGCAATCTCGCGGCGTTCGGTTTCACGGGGAAGATAGTGGGCAACCAGCTTCCGGCAACCGGCTTCATCCCGATAGACAGGAACCTCGGAGTCCGGCTCCAGAAGGGAAGGAAGAAGCGTTCGCCGGTCCACCACCTGGAACGCCCCGCAGGCAGCGATCTCGAAGGTTCTGGGGTTGACGAAATCCCCTTCCGGGTTGACGCCCCGGTGGTAGACCGACGAATGGAGGTTCAGATTGACCCGGGTGGCGTTGAAGACCTTGGCGGTCTCTTCCGGCGTCAGCCGGAACCCTCCTTCCCGGACATGCCGGAACAGGGGATCCTCGGCGTTCCACTCGGTCCCGAAAATCGCGAGGTCGAAATCGGCCAGATGTTTCAGGAAATGGTGGCGGTTGTAATACCCGGCTCCCATGAAGCTCACCGGTGCGCCGAACCTCTTCCGGTCCTCGTCCGTCGGGGAAAACGGGTGGAAAACATACGGATCCGCAGCCATGGGAAGATAGGTCACATTCTGAACGTTCCGCCCGGAAAGAAGGGAGAAAAACGGCTCTTTCTGGATCACCGCAAAATCGGTCACCAGTCCGGCCATCGATTCCCAGTAGGTGGCCAGACGAAAATCCTCCACAAACCAGTAGGCCACCGGAACTCCCTGGGTCTTGAGCTTCGACAGGAGCGCCGGAGAAACCGGAGCCTGGGCAAGGGCCACGACCAGATCCGGCTTCTCATGGATCAGCCGGGCCAGGATGAGTTCGTCCAGAAATCCCTGGAAGAGTCCCCTGAGTTGCATCTTGTGCAAATCCAGCGAGCTTTGGGCACCGATCGACCGGACAGCCCCTTCGAAGGGGGAAAGATCCAGAAACGAAGCGCGGTGCCCCAGGCGCACCAGAGAACGGTAGACCGCCTGGGCGACCGGAAAGGATCCCCCGTAAATAGGGGGAATGACCAGGATCTTGAGCGAAAGGCGGAGTTCCGGACAGTTCTCGGACACATTCCTGCGGAACGTCTCGTACCGATCCGGATCCAGTCGCTCGGAAGGAGCATGCGAGAGCAGTCTGTAGCCCGCCGGTATTTTTCTCCCTTCCGCCGGGTCCGAAAAAAACCGGATCCGCGGGGCAAACCGGTACCATTCGAACTGGTCCCAGGAAAGAGCCAGTCTTCCGGGATCGGTTTCCAGGACAACAACCGGCAGAGAGGTCTCGTGCAACAGTTCCCAGACATGATACCCCAGCCCCAGGCCAGCGACGGCGTATCCGGGGCAGTCCGGCGTTTCTTCGCGGACGGCTTCCCCGGCCCACGATTTTCCTTCCCGGACCGGGTCGTAGGAACTGTGAAGGCTGACATTCCCGACACGCAGCGTCGGAACACCCGACCGGGAGACCAGCAACTCCGGAGAGGAACCGGCATCCTCCGGGCGGCGAGCCAGGATCCGGTTCAGGAGACCGTCTCCCCCGAACGACCGGGCATTCTTCCGGAACAGTTCGCCTTGTCCGTTCACCGGCATGTCTCCTGTTCCCGAAAGACCGGACAGGTTTCCCGGCACTCTCTTTCGACCGGGAGAGTGCGTTTTCCGGAACAGAGCCCGGAAATCCTCGCAGCTTCCGTCGCCAGCATCGAAAAGGCCTCGGATTGCACGGACCGATCCCCCAGACCGCATTCGACCTGTTCCGTGTGGTGGAGAACCGGCCAAAGCATGGGAAATTCGCCCGACAGCCGGACCCGCTCTCCGGAATCCCGCGCGGGCAGCCGGGAGAGAAGATCCGCTCCGGTCGCAAGAGATTCCAGGCAGGGTTCG
>DAIEST010000037.1 GCA_027346125.1 Leptospirillum sp.
TGATGGGGAGAGGGAAACAATTTTTCCTTAAAATACTCGTTAAATTGGCGATTGTAATAAATCCATGATTTACAGAAGGGACGATAAAGTGATATTCCAACTTCTTCCGCCTGAAACTTGCCCTTTTTCCCTTGAGCAATATCTTTAATCAGTCCTCTTGTCCACTTGATCTTTTTGGGATCCGTATCTATCAGTTCTTGTGCTTTCTTCTCCGCGTTTTTTCCTTCTTCCTGGCATTTTCCGCTCAAGGAATCCACCTGGGAATTGTAGAAATCGATCATCCGGTGAATATTTTCTTCCAGGGCGGCTTTGCTGAGGTTGTAGACCCATACATCGCGACTGGTTTCAACGCCTCTGGAACGCATCTTAAAAATGGCGTTTGGCGATTCATCAAGAGGGATGAAATCGTCGAAATCGTCTCCTCTTTGATTGATCCAGTCGTGATGTGCGTTGGGAATAATCTTCTCCCAGGGAACCTTTTCGATGCTTTCAAATTCCACAATCTTTCCCAGTTTCTCTTCCCGGCTCAGGTAATCCCCAATATCGTGGTAGTGGATCTCGCAGAAATCTTTTTTCTCAGGGTTCTTCACCAAAAGAGTGATCGCGATCGGGGCCCGGCTTCCAGATTCAAAAACATTTCCGGCCTCTTTTCGGCGTGATTCTCCTTGGGTTCTGGCATTCCCCCTCAAATTGAACACATAGAGGCTCGTGAACTCCTCGGCCAGCGTCTTTCGGAACCCGTCCATGGTATTTCCGTCGATCCAGCCCCCATTGGTGACGTAGCAGATCACGCCCTGTTTTCTGATCCGATTGCTGGCCCAACGGAAGGCCCGGATGTAGCTGTCGTAGAGGCTGTTCTTGTTGACGGCAGTGGATCCGGCCGCATAGGTGTCCCGAATGCTTTTGTCCAGTTTTTCGTAGGAAAGATTCTGGTTGTTCTGGTTGGAATCCCCCTGGTTGGCCCGATAGGGGGGATTCCCGATGATGACCCGGATATCGGCCTGGTTTTGTCGGTGTGCCCGGGCGCTGTTCTCCTCGAGGAACTTGGGAAACACCCTAGACTTTCCATCTTCCCCCATCTGGAAGGTGTCCCCCAGGACCATCCCGGAGAAAGGAAGGCTTTCCCTGGTCGCCTGGAGATAGGCTGACTCGATGTTGAGGGAGGCGATGTAATAGGCCAGAAGGACGATTTCCGTGGCATGCAGCTCGTTCCGGTATTTTTCGGGAAGCCGTTCGGCTGGAATGATCCCGCTCTGGATCAGGCGGGACAGGAAGGTTCCCGTGCCGGCAAAGGGGTCCAAGATATTGACACCGGAATCCGAAAGTCCTACCCCAAATTCCTGTTTCAGGGCAAAGTCGGCGCTATTGATGATGAAGTCCACCACCTCGACCGGGGTGTAGACGATCCCCAGACGATCCGCCAATTTGGGGAATGCCGCCTGGAAGAAGGTGTCGTAGAGGTTCCGGATCACGTCCTGGCGGGACTTGTCGCTCTTGGCCAGGGCCACCCTTTCCCGCACGTTCTGGTAGAACTTGTCAAGGCCGGAGGTTTCTCCATGGAGCCCGTGCCTGTCGAAAATCCAGAGGATTCGCTGCATGGCCTGGGACATGGGGTTGCTGTCGATGAAGGATTGGCTTGGGAACAGGGCCTCGAAGACCGGGTGGGTGATGATGTGCTGGACCAGCATATCGACAATATCCTGATCGCTGACCGTCGGATTCATGGTGAGGCGAATTTCTTTCCCGAAATCCTCGAGGGCGGATTTCGCCTCCGGATCCTTCAGAACATCGATCACCCGGGCCTCGATCGTTTCGGCGGTCCTGGCCACGTCCCGTGACCAATCCTGCCAGTATTCCCGATCCCCCATCTTCTGGGGAATGACTCCGTAAACCGCCTCTCCGAGCTGGTCGACGGGGATCGGAGGGAAATCCAAGGAGGGGATTTCGGAGGAGGATTTTTTCGTGTCCCTCTCCCGGTCGTCTCCTGTGATGACGGAGATTCTCTTCCGGTATTCCGAATCGTCCACTAACCGTTCATCGTGGGCCCGGAGGGCCTTCAGGACTTTCCAGATGTTCTTGAATTGCGGGTCGTTCTCGATGAAGGCATCGAGGTCGGCGATTTGATCGGACGGGATCCCGACGGGCAGGATGATGTAGCCGTATTTCTTCCCGGGACTTTTCCGCATGACCCGGCCGACGCTTTGGACCACATCGACCATAGAATCCCGGGCGTCGAAGAAGAGAACGGAATCCAGAGAGGGAACATCGACCCCCTCCGACAGGCACCGGGCATTGGTCAAGACACGGCACTCGTTGGAGGCCTCCGGGGCCGCATCGAGCCAACTGATCCGCTCCAGCCGGCGGTCGATGTTCATCCCGCCGTCCACATGTTCGAAATGACAGGTCAACCCATCACCATGGTTGTCGAGATAAAGGTTTACGACCTCCTGAAAACATGCGGCCAGTTCACGCGAGCTTTTGATGGTGTGGGAAAAGGCCACCCCGCTCTTCATGGGAGGATCCCCGGGGTCGAAGGCCGGCCGGCCATCGTCCGAGGTGACGCCCTCCTTGGCCAGGGCTTTCCAGGCCCCCACGATCTTGGCCGCGAACCGCGCCTGGATCGCTTTTCCGCTCTCGAGGGTGTAGGCGTTGGCCAGCTCCTGCATTCGCTCGTCGGTCATGGCCACGATGATCACCTTGAAGTCCGACAGGATCCCTTGCTGGACGGCCTGGCCGAAGCTCAGGGTGTGGAGGGTCGGGCCAAAGCGCGTCTCATCATCCATGGAGTAGACAAGGGCCTCATTTTCGCTGGCTCTCTTCTTTGTTTTTTCGGTGAAGATCCGGGGAGTGGCCGTCATGTAGAGACGCTTCCTGGCCTGGACGTAGGAATCCTCGTGAACCATCATGAAGGAAGAGAGCTGTCCCGCCATCGATTGGGGGGTATAGCTCCCGCCCTCTTTTTCGGCTTTCTGTTTTTTCCGGGCGATGACGCTTTCCTTGGCCTCATAGGACAGTTCGATCCCGGTTGTCCGGTGGGCCTCGTCGCACAGGACGAAATCGAATCCGGAAAGACCCTTTCCTTGGGCTTCCCGGATCACCTCCATGGACTGGTAGGTGGTCAAAATGGCCGTGATTCCGTCCTGATAGGGTTTAGAGGCATGCCGGGTCAGTTTTTCCGGATCCGTCGTGGCCGGGTAGGCAAGGTCATAGACCCGGAGGTCCTCTTCGTCTTTTCCGATCCGGGTATCCGAACAGACGGCGAAGAAGCGCATCGGAACCAGGGATTCACGGGCCCATTCCCGGAGGGTCTGGGACAAAAGGGTGATCGACGGAACGGCGAAAAGGACGCTCCCGCCGCGGGGAACGACCTTCTCGACGATCCGGAGGCCCGTGAGCGTTTTTCCCGTCCCGCAGGCCATGATGAGCTTTCCACGAGAATTGTTTTTCAGTCCCTCCAAGACGTCGGATTTGGCACTTTCCTGATAGGGACGAAGGGATTTCCTGGGAAGGAGCAGAAGCGGGGCATCTGGTGAGACGAACTGCCCCCAGTCCACCCCGCTCTCTTCGAGGTTGACCAGGTTGATTCGGGATACCGGAATGGTTTGATCGAGAAGGAGGTCTTCCGCGTGGGCACTCCAGTTTTCTGTCGTCGAAACCACGATCCGGCGCGAGAAGATGGGGCGGGTTGTTCCGGGATGGGCTTTTCCTGAAAAGGATATGAAATTTTCGAGTTCAGGCCTGTTCAGATATTCATTCGGCTCGTAAAACTTGCACTGGATGGCGACAAAGCCTTCCTCATCCAATGCGACGAGGTCGATCCCTTTGTCTTGAGCCGTGAACCCCCATTCAGCGAGGTGAGGGCAATCCTTCCAGAGCCAGACTGCCTGGAATCGGTGAGCATATTCCGGAGCGGCTTTGAGAAAGGAGCGAATCAGGC
>DAIEST010000052.1 GCA_027346125.1 Leptospirillum sp.
ATCCAACTTCCGGGCCTGTATAGTCACCTCGCGGAGTTTATCGGTTCCGATCACGTGCCCCACCGACGATGGAATGCGCCTGAAAGGGTGGGTCACCGACCATCAGATCAAGATTTCCGTTCTCCAGCAGTGTTTCCTCACTGATCTCGGCATCAATGGAGGAGCTGATAGTCTTGACCGGAACATGCTCTTAGCATTCCGGACAGATCAGAGCTCCGTTGAGATAATCTGCCTGCAATCTCTTCACACCCAAGGGCTTTCAGCCAGTGATATTCCGTGCGGGTACGCAGAGTGAAGCAGGCTGCCTGATCCGATTCAATGTGAGCGAAAGGCTCGAAGCCGGCCCGAATGAATCCTTCGGACAGCCCCTCGGCGGCAATGTTTTCGTGATTTCATGTTTCCGTCCTTGGTTATTATGCACACAACTTTTAAAGGAAATGAACCTTTTCCGGCTCTTTTCCAGTTATTGAATGATGTCCTTTAGAATGGCTTTCTTTCTGAATTTAAAAAGCTTGAAAATGTTGAATTTAGCATTTGACCATATCTTTAACTGGAAAAGAGTCCCTTTTCCATTGTATCGTACAGAAATACAGGCCCGGGAACAAGAATTTATACCTTCCCCGGATGACTCTTCAAGGATTGATCTTTCCCTGAACCTGAACCGGCGCATCCCCGGGATGATTTGCGGCGGATCCGGTACTGCCTCCAGGGGAACCTTTCCCTTGGGAGGTTTGGCCCACCTTCTCGATCGATTTCGTTCCCCCGGCCACTGCCGCCACGACCGTCGAGTGAGATTTCTGGCTGTCGTCTTCCGTCCTCATCGGAGATCCGGGGTGGCCGATCCAGCGGAGAACATGCTCGGGAAACCAGACGACCAGGTGGAAGGATTTCCAGGCGGCCGTGGTCAGAAGCCCCGCCAATACGCCCAACAGCGCGATGAATCCGACAATCCCGGCGAGGCTTCCCGCAGTGACTCCGGCCACCATGACCGAGAACCCCTGGTCGATCAGGAGAGCCAGCGCTTCCAGCACGACGAACCCCGCAAAAAACCCGATGACCATCAGGGACGGCCGGACAAAAAGATCGAGGAGGAGCAGGTACCCGTTCCGGACCGTTCCCGGAAGGAACCCTTCCCCCTCGGGGCTCGCGTGCAGAATGCCCCAGACCGGTACCGCGACCAGCGCCTCCAGGATCAGAATGAGCCAGGCGATCACCCCCAGGGTCCACACGACAAAGGGCAGGGCAGGAAGGATGTAGGCCAGAAGTGCCCCGAAACACAGGAGCGGCAGGGACAGTGCGATCAGGAACGGCGCAAGATACGTGGAGGAGATCTGGATCGCTTTCGCAAAATCGAATCCGGTTTTGGCGGTGGCCTGGGCGATCCACGAGTTTCCCGCTCCGGCACCCATCGCCATCGTCCCGACCGATCCGACGATGGCCGCTTCCGTCGCGTCGATCACCGTGTTCCCGAAGCTTTGCGCTTCCAGAACCGGATCCCCGCTCCGGGAGAGGGCGGTCGCAAAGGCGTCGATCAGACCCGTCACCGGCGTGGAAAGGGT
>DAIEST010000024.1 GCA_027346125.1 Leptospirillum sp.
AGTCCCTGGATGGTTCTTCTCACCGTATTGCTCGGGACGTCCATGCCGTTGGCCGATACGACCAGCATGAACGTGGGCCGATTTTTCATTGCAAAAGCGCTCGACTCGAGTGCTGACGAAACGCGATGGCTGACGGCAGGCTACAGCCTTTTCGTGGCGATCGGAATTCCGCTGTCCCACCGTCTTCGGGGCTATTTTTCGGAGAGGGTCCTGTATTCCCTTGCGATCATGGTTTTCATGTCAGGTTCCGTTGTGTCCATGCTGGCCCACTTTATGCCGATGATGATGCTCGGACGGGCTCTCCAGGGGATCTCGGGGGGAGTGTTGCTTCCGCTTTCGGTGACGCTTGTGTCCGAGTCTTTCCCGGAGCGTTCCCGGGGAGCGGGGCTGGGTCTTTTTTCGCTGGGCAATGCGGTGTCCGTGACGCTGGGTCCCGCCATCGGCGGTTTTCTGGTGGATGATGTGGGGTGGCGATGGACCATGGGCATCCATCTTCCGATCGGATTCGCGACTCTTTTTCTGGCCCATTTCACGCTCGTGAACCACCCCCGCCAGGATCCCAAAAGGTTTGATCCGGTCGGGTGGTTTCTTTATGCGGCGAGCGGATTTCTGTTCATGTATGCCGTCATGGAAGGAGAACGGTTTGGATGGCACAGCAACTATATCTTCCAGATGGCGGTTCTCTTCCTGCTGGCTTTTTTTCTTTTTCTGCTCTGGTCGGCATTCTATCCTGACCCGATTTTTCCTCCCGGGTTAATCCGTTATCCGGCGTTCCTCGTTCTTTCTGTCGCCAACTTTCTCCGGTCGATCTCCGTATTCGGACGGCTCTACCTGCTCCCCCTGTTTCTGGAAGGTTTTTATCATTTCCAGTCGCACCACGCAGGTCTGCTCATTCTGACCGGTGCGATCGTGGAGCTTCTTATCCCTGTTCTGGGTTCTTTTCTTTCCTTCAATATTCACTTTCCCTGGTTGGCCATGGGGGGAGGATCCCTTCTGATCGGTCTTTCGAGCATGGCGTACCTGAATCTTCCGTCCAATGCCTTTTCTGTTCCGGCGACAATCCTGCCCCAACTGGTGTTCGGCATCGGGATGGCGATGGTTCAGGTTTCCCTGAATCCGCTTGTCGAGCGCACCGTCCCTCCCCACCTTGTTCGGGTAGGAAATGTGTTCCAGCTTTCGGTAATGTTCCTGGGCGGAATGATCGGAACGATCCTTGGCCGCCATCTTCTGGACAATATGGTTCCGCTTTTCTGGTCCCATATGCTACGGCACAGCCATGGAGATCTGTCCGTACCGGGAGTCCGGTCAGAAATGTTGAGAGTCTCCCAGGTCTTTTCCTACAATCTGGATTTCTGGATAATGGGGCTCTTCGGACTGGCCGCGTCGGCTCTGGCCATGATCTACCTGGGGCTGAAGATTGTCGGAAGGAGTCTCTCCGGAAGAGAGTCCTCATCCCGGCTCTGAAACGGTCCGTTTCCGGACTCTCTTCTTCGATCACGGACAGGGTCCATCTTTGTCGGTCCCGGTGTGCAGGAAGGCCGTGTTTGCTCATAAAGCAGGGGTTTTTGCCGTATTGTTCGTGTTATGATGAAGAAAAATTCAAGCGGACAGATCTGCCCTGCGCGGGTCCTGATACAGAGGGAGGAGAACGGATGACGGAGGAAAACGCCGGGAACGGGCATCCCCTCCAGACGGAGTGGTTGAGGGTGGCGGATATCTGTAACGGATGCCGCCGCTGTTTTCATCTGTGTCCGTCCTTCGATACGCTCTTCGAGCTGTTGGACCAGCCCGGCGTTGATGGCCAGCCCGAACGGCTCCCCGGGGATTCCCTGGAGCGGACCCAGGACGGCTGCAACCTCTGCAAGCTTTGCTACAACCATTGCCCATACTGTCCCCCGCATTCCTATGCCCTGGATTTTCCGGGGCTCATGATCCGGGCCCGGATCCACTCCGTCCGGAGAAACGGCAGAAGCGCCGTCGACCGGCTTTTTTCCCGGACAGACCGGACGGGACGTCTGGGAACAAGATTCTCAAGAGCGATGAATGCCGCTCTTGCCTCTCCTTTTCTCAGAAAGGCGGGCCAGAAGCTGTTGGGCATTCATGCGGAAGCTCCCATTCTGCCTTTCGCCCGGGAAACCTTTCTGGAGCGTTACGGGAAGAGAGGGATTCCGGAAAGTCGGAAAGGGATTCCGGAGGGAGTCAGGGAGCGAAAGGTGGCGCTCTTTGTCACCTGTCTCGGCAATTACCAGTTGCCGGAGATCCCGGAAAGCGTGGCGCTCATTCTTGAACACCATGGTATTTCCGTGGCGGTTCCGGGGGCTGTCTGCTGCGGCATGCCCTATCTCGACGTCGGCGATCCGGAAGGATTCCGCGCGCAGGCTTCCAGGGTCCTGTCGCTCTTCCTCCCCCTGGTTCGTGCGGGATACGAAGTGGTAGTGCCAGTCCCAACCTGTTCGCTCACTCTCCGGAAAGAGTTCCTGCAATATGCTTCGGGGACAGGGAGCGAGGAGGGGTTCAGGGAGCTTTCGGGTGCGACCCGGGATTTTTTCCATTATCTTCAACGGATCAGGTCGGAGGGTGATCTGAGGACAGACTTCAAGTCGGTGCTCGGGCGCGTTTCCTACCACGTTCCATGTCATCTCCGGGATCAGAATATTGGAGCGCCGGTCCGGGAAATCCTGGGACTGATCCCGGACTCGCGCGTGTTGCCGGTGGAGATGTGCTCGGGACATGGCGGATCCTGGGGAATGAGGGAGAGCCATTTCCCGGATGCCCGGAAAAAAGCTTCCCGGACAGCCGGAGCGATGGAAGAGACTTCCGGGGATCTCTGGTCTTCGGACTGCCCTCTTGCGGCCCAGGCGCTCGGGACGCAGGGGAACCGTCCGGTCGAGCACCCGGCAGTCCTGCTCCGGAAGGCTTACGGGCTATAGCTGTAAGTTCAGATACGCAAAACATATCGGAAACGAAAGGACGGAACACCCATGAAATCCATCACGACCGCGGACCTGCTGCCGAATGCGGACTACGAAAAGAGACGGGCGGAGTTCCGCTCCAGGACCATCGCCTTCAAGAAAAACAGGGGGATCAATCTGGGGCCGCTGATCCGCATTGTCTTCGAGAACCGGGAGACAGTCCTGTTCCAGATCCAGGAGATGCTGTTTGTCGAGAATGCGACCGATCCGGAAAAGCGGGAAGAGGAAATCCGTGTCTACAGCGACATGCTTCCCACCCGGACAGTGCTGAAGGCGACACTCATGATCGAGATTGTGGAAGAAAACCGGATCCGGGAGACGCTCGACAGCCTGAAGGGGCTTGACCGGGGGCCGTATATCCACCTGGCGTTCGGAGGGGAGAAGGTGACCGCCCTGTTCGAGCCGGATCGTTCCACCGAGGAGAAGCTCAGTTCCGTCCATTATGTGACCTTCCCGTTCGGAGAGGCGCAACGGGATCTGTTTCTCGGTCGTCCGTCGTCGGAAAAAGTCGTCCTTCTCTCCGACCACCCCCGCTATTCCGCGATGGTGACTCTTCCGGCAGAGATGGTCGAGAGCCTGCGGAGCGATCTTTCTGATGAAGCCTGAACGGGCGTTTCTCGACTGCGACAACCAGATGCCGTTCCGGCCGGGGGTCCGCGAGTCGGTCCTTTCCGGACTGGAATCGTATGCCAACACGATGAGCCGTTCCCGGCGAGGCAACCTGGCCCGGGAGAGGCTTGAACATTCCCGCTCTCTCCTGGCCCGGGCTCTTGGAGCCCATCCGTCGGAGGTCGCGTTTGTCTCCAGCGGTTCCGAAGCGAACACATGGGCGATCGAGCGCGTTGTCATGCGGGGAGGGATTCCTCCCCGATCCCTCCTGGTCTCTCCCCTGGAGCATGTCTCGGTCCTGGCGGCGGCAGAGACCCGCAGCAGATCGGAAGGGATTCCCGTCGTGCGCTTGCCCCTCCAGTCCAATGGTGTGATCGATCCGGAGAGAGCGGGGGATCTTCTTCCGGAACCCCCTTTCCTGGTTTCGGTTCAATGGGCCAATCCGGAAGTGGGCCTGATCCAGCCCGTTGTCGAAATCGGAGAACTTGTCCGCCGGCGCGGCGGGCTTCTGCATGTGGATTTCATTGCGGCAGAGTCGACGATCCCCATCTCTTTCTCCGATCTTCCCATCGACCTTCTGACCGTTTCTTCTTCCCGATGGGGAGGTCCTCCGGGAGTGGCGGCCCTTCTGATTCGCCGGGGAGTCCGGATCAGGCCGCTTCTGGAGGGTGGATCGCAGGAGGATGGTCGCAGGGGCGGTGTCCAGCCGGTTTTCCTGGCAGAGGGCTGGGGATGCGCCATCTCTCACTGGGAGTCTCACCACCCGGAAGAGACAAAACGTCTGAAGGACTTGTCCTTCCGGGTGGAGGAGTGCGTTTCTTTGCTCGACGGGGTTTCCGTGGCAGGGAGAGGGGCTCCCCGGGTCCCGGGTCTCGTAAGTCTCCTGGCCCGGGGGATCGATGGTCAGGCGGCGCTGTCCCGTCTGGAACGGGCGGGGATTGAGGTGGGCACGGGATCGTCCTGTTCCGCCGATTCCCTCAAGGTTTCCCATGTCCTGTCGGAATTGGGGATCCCGGCGGTCGAAGCCCAGGGATCGGTTGTCCTTTCGATGGGGTGGAATACCCGGTCTTCCGAGATCGACCTGTTCTGCCGGCAGTTTCCGGGGATCCTCGCGGATTTGCGCGAACTGGCTCCGGCGCTGAAGATGCCCGATCTGCACTGATGTCGAGGAGTTCCGTGAATGCGGTGATGACGGGGGGGACGGGGTTTGTCGGAAGAGCCCTGGTGGAGCAATGGGTCGAGGAGAGTCAGAACGGATGGCTCCGGCTCGTTTCCCGGCACCCTCCCTCCCGTCCGCTTCCGGCGCGGGTCGCATGGTTTCCCGGAGATGTTTCCCGTCCGGAATCACTGGGGCAGGCGTTCGAAGGAGCAGACACCGTTTTCCATCTTGCGGGAATCCTGTCCGAGACCCGGGTTCAGACCTATGAGAAAATCCATGTCGAGGGAACAGTCAATATCCTGCAAGCCGCAAGGACTGCAGATGTTTCCAGGATCCTCTATCTGAGCGCCATCGGGGCTTCGCCGGAAGCTTCGTCCAGATATCACCGCACAAAGTTCATGGCCGAAGAGCTCCTGAGAGCTTCCGGGCTGGATTGCACGATCTTCCGGCCAAGTGTGGTCTTTGGTCCGGGAGACAGGTTTCTCTCCCTTTTTTCGGCGATGGGGAGAAACCTTCATGTCCTGCCCCTGATCGGAGACGGGATGGCCCGGGTTCATCCCGTTTTCGTGCGTGATCTCGTTCATGCCGTTCTGCGTTCGGTGGAGGATCCCGGAACGGTCGGCAGGACGTTCCGGATCGGTGGGGGACGGATCTACCGTTACCGGGAACTGATGTCGGTCATCGCCGATTCGCTGTGCCTTCGCGCGTTGGTCGTCTCTCAGCCTGCGGGATTCCTGAACGTTGTGGCACGGTTCCAGGAACGCTTGCTTGCGTCCCCGTTCCTGACCCGGGAAATGATCGGGATGGCGCTGGAGGACAATGTCGCCAGCCCCAATGAACTGGTGACCTTTTTCGGTGTCTCTCCGTTTCCTCTCGAGGCCTATCTGGAGGAGGAGACGGTCAAGGGAGGATCCCGGAAGTGACATTTTCTTTTTCTTGAGTCTTCGCCGTCTTTGGGGTACAATTCCGAGAGTTTATCGAAACAAGGAGGTGTTTTCATGTCTGAAATACAAGAAAAGATCCAGATCCGGGCATTTCTGAAGCCGACCTGTGGGTGGTCGAATGGGGTTCGTGCCGTTCTGAGAAAATATAATCTGGCTTTTGATGATGTGGACATCATTTCCAATCCGGTGGCTTATATGGAAATGGTCCAGAAGTCCCACCAGCGGCTGTCTCCATGCGTGGAAGTCGATGGAGTGATGCTTGCGGATGTCAGCGGTGAGGAAGTGGAGTCCTATCTGATCCAGAAGGGGTTGGTTCATCCGTCGGAATCTTCGGATTCGACCCCGATCAATCAGGGTTGCCCCTCCCATTAAGAAGGGAGTGTTGGACACGATGCCGGTCTCCGGCCATTTTCTAAGGATGGGGGTTCCATTGAATCATACCGTGCATGCACAGGCGACTGGGGCCGGAGAACGCTCCCTTTCCCTTTCATGGCTTCGTGTGTTGGGGGTTGTTCTTTTTGCGCTGTGGGTCCCCTTCACGCTTTATCTTTTGCTCTTTGCTCCGCTCCCGATGGTTCATGACGCCGTGCATCCGGTCCGGCACGCGTTCAGCATGATCATGTGCCACTAAGGGACCATGCGCCTGTAGCTCAAGCGGATAGAGCAACAGCCTTCTAAGCTGTGGGCTGCTGGTTCGAGTCCAGCCAGGCGCACCATCTGTTTTTTTCAGTCATGCCGAAGTGGTGGAATGGTAGACACGCTAGGTTCAGGGTCTAGTGATCGCAAGGTCGTGCGGGTTCGAGTCCCGCCTTCGGCACCACCTTTTTAAGCCATTTCAGGACAATCCTCCAGAACTCATTTCTTCTAAAATTGATTTTTGGGGACAATTTGGGACACTCCACCCAGGGAACATCTTTTCCGGGGGGTGTCGTGGCAACCTATTCTAAACGCGGTCCTTATCAATGGCAAACAAAAATCCGACGAAAAGGCTACCCTGTCCAGACAAAAACCTTCAACACCAGGGCAGAAGCCGAGGCTTGGGCTTCGACGGTCGAATCCGAAATGACCAGGGGAATGTTCGTCTCCCGGAAGGAAGCTGAAAGCACAACGCTGACTGAAGCATTGGATCGGTACGAACAAGAAATTTCTTCAGGAAAGAAAAGTCATGCTATCGAAAAGGTCTATATCCGCACTCTAAAAAAATCTTTTCTTTCCAGTCGTTTTCTCGCCGGAATCAACAGGTCGGATGTTTCCAGATATCGAGACGCCCGGCTCAAAGACGTTTCCCCCACCGCCGTCAGGCATGAACTGAGTCTTTTGTCCCATCTTTTCACGATTGCGATAAAAGAATGGAGTATGTTCGGTCTGATCAATCCGGTCATGCAGATCCGGAGGCCGCCCCCGAACAAATCTCGAGATCGGCGCCTTCTCCCTGGAGAAGAAAAGGCTCTGATTGAAGCCTGCTAATCCTACGGTGGAGATCTTCCCCATATCGTCAGGCTTGCTCTGGAAACGGGCATGAGACGATCCGAAATTGCCGGGATGACTTGGGACCTGGTGGACCTCAAAAAACGGACCGTGACCCTTCTGAATACGAAGATCGGGGAAAAGAGGATCGTCCCGCTCTCGACGGAAGCCGGCCGGGTCCTGTCGAATCTTCCCCGCCGGCTCGACGGGAATGTCTGGGGGGTTGAATCGGTATCAATCACCCATGCCTTTGTCCGGGTCATAGCTCGGGCTCGGAAAGTCTACGAGAAAGAGTGCCATGAGAAAGGGGTTAAGCCGGATCCCGCCTTCCTGGTAGATCTCACCTTTCACGATCTCCGGCACGAGGCCACCAGCCGGCTTTTCGAGTTGGGACTGGATGCCACAAAGGTCAAAAATATCACCGGACACAAAACATATTCGATGCTCGCCCGGTATACCCACCTGAAAGCGGAAGACATAGCCCTGGAGATTGATAGACTGGAAAAGGAAAGAGACAGGAAAACGGACGGGCACCAGGTGGAGAAGTTGACATGACTATCTTGAAGGATTATCGAAATCTCTCCATTCGACTAACGGACGAACGCAATAGGCACATTCTTGAACATCCCGAAATGATATCCATGTTCGATTCTATCGAACAAACTCTTACTCACCCGGAAAAGGTTATCCAGTCATTGAGCGATCCCACCGTTCAGCTTTATTATCGCTTTTATCGGAACACAGAGTTGTCGGGAACAAGCATCTTTGTGTTATTGTAAAAAGAAATCAGGATGATGCTTTTCTCCTCACAGCTTATCTGACTGACACTATTAAAAAAGGGGTTCTTCAATGGGAAGAAATATCGTAAAGGTCTGGTACGATCCCGAAGGAGATTTCCTGGGAGTCCTCTTCGAAAAAAAAGAAGGGTATTTTAGGGAAACAAGTGATGATCGAGTGATGGAAAAAGTCGATATGCAAGGGAATGTCATCGGGTTTTCGGTTCTTGGCGCGCGCAATCTCGCTAAAATGCCTCTTGAAGTGGCTCTTTGACATCCTCCCCTTCCTTTCCGCAATCGCGGCGAGATTAAAACGGAAATTCACCACTTGGCCGCCAAGCTCACAATGGCCCTTAAAATCCGGGAACGTCTGGCCGCCCTGAAAGCGAAGATGTCTGTCCACGAATCCCCCTGGGACAAAAAGGGGACATTTTGTCCCTCTCTCCGTCACTAGTCACACAACCTCCATGCCTTTTTCCTCCCCAGGGGTCCCTTTTTCATTTCCTGCTTGGGGGGTATTTTACGTTTCCGATTGACACCTTCACCCGGTCATCGGAGAGCCGAGCCAGGAGACCGAAGAAGGTCAACTCCGTCCCGTCCTTCGCCCGATAGCGTTTTTCGGCTCGGGCCAGCCGCTCCCGGATCGCCGCGTCCTGGTCGTCGGTCGTAAAATACAGCCTGTCCCGCTTTCCTTTATAATCGCAACCAGTTATGTCAAGCTCCTGCCCCTCCCGAGAATTGATCAGTAAAGAAATTGGTGCTTGGCTGATTGAAAGTGGCCACGCTCCTTGGCTGAAGCAGGTACCACCAGCTTTTGAATTGCAACCAACAGGAGAGATGCATTTCACTCTCAATGAAAGGTCAACATAAATGTTGATAGAAAAGTTTGAGTTTATTCAGAGGGAGTTTAAATCCGTCAAGCAAGCTGATCTTCCTAAGAACCATCCCTTCCGGAAATATTTTTCACCGACGCTATTATTGAACGAGCAGGTTGTCTTCGGATCCCCAATCGAAGGAGAAGAGGGGTGTTCGGTGGTTATTTTCTTGATGAAGGAGCTGGAGG
>DAIEST010000026.1 GCA_027346125.1 Leptospirillum sp.
GAACCGGGGGAATCGCTTGGTGTTCGTCCGGTCCAGGGCTTCCCAAAGGGCCCGGTCGAGGTTTCTGAGGGTCTGCTGCTGGGGATGGACCGGACCGGTGGCGAGAAACCCGTATTCCTCGCTCGAGCGCCACAGGGTCAGAAGCCTGGCCATGTCCCCGTAGGAGAGAAGCGGAATCCCGGCGTCGAGCCGTCTCGTCTGAAGATCGAGGGCCTTGTTCCAGACGAACCGGACGCACCCCGCGTGGCGGGACAGGAGACTCTCCTGTTCGAGAGTCGGGACGAGTCGGAATTTGAACGCTTTAATTCTTTTCATGTTGGGCATTGTAGCAGAAAACCCCGCACTGAAAGCCAAATCCGGGACGGCTATGCCGTCCGCGCACTCCTTCCCCGCCGTAAACGGCGAGCTTTGCCGCGCGATTGGATCAATACCGGGTCCCGCCTGTTGAAGGCCCTGTAGAAGCCGACAAGCGCCTCGTAGGGAGTGGAAAAACCGGCGGGGGATTCTTCGCCGGTGATCGGACCTGTCGTTGTTTTGCTAATCGACATCAGGACCTCCTTCTCGATGAGTAATCCGTTCAATTGTCCAGTCCAGCCCCTTCGCCCTCGTTTCTTCCGAGCCCCGACAGCCGGACCAAAGCGAACCGGAATTCCGGACGCCCAAGCAGATTGTTCGATACGAGCGACGCAATGACCAGAAGCGCCCCCGCAAGCTCCCCTGGACTCGCCTTCTCTCCTGAAATAACCGAGATGGCAAGGGCTACGACCGGAACGAGATTGATGAACAGGACGCCGTTCACCGACCCCAGCAGGCGGTTTCCGGCATTCCAGGCAAAAACGCCAAATATTCCTGCGACCATGACCATATAGCCCAGGTCCCAGGCCACCGAATGAAGCTGCGACCCGTGGGGCACATGAAGCCATCCGGCTGCAGTTCCGAATCCCGTCAGTCCGGCGACCGTGATAGTTCCCAGGGCGCAGGTGAGCGCCGTATACCGGAGCGGTGACCATTCCGAAAACCGGCTCCCGCCCCATGTATAGAAGACCCAGCAGAACGCTCCGGCCAGGATGGCCAAGTCGGCCAGGAAACGGGAGTCCATCGATTTGAGGAGGCGAATATCCCCTTTCGTCACCACCAGGAAAACCCCGATAAAGGCAAGCACGATCGCCGCCAGGGTGAAGGTAGTCGGCCGCTTTCCGGAGGTCAGCCATGTCACGATGGCGGACATCAGCGGCATGGTAGCCATAATGACCGCCGCATTGACGACGCCTTCATGCCCCGAGATTTTCTGTTGCCCGAAAAAAACCAGAAATCCGAACCCCGCGAACCCCATCGATCCGAACACCCAGAGAGAGGCCGCGCGCCCTTCCGTCGCCAGCGCCCGTCTCCCCTCCGAAGCGTACAGCATCGACAGAAACAGGAGAGAGGCGATCCCGTAGCGGACCATCGTAAGATAGAACGGATCCATAAACCGCAAGGCGTGTTCCATGACGGGGAACATCCCTCCCCACGAACTGACCGCCGTAAGACACAGCAGAACCCCCAACGTCATCCGATTTCCCATCACATCTCTCCTTCGATGCCTCTGTTCCCGTTGCTTCTTGCCCGCTCTCTCATTCCATGATAAAGTCCAGAATAGAATTAGTAAAATTAATATTTATCATTAATAATATGAGATATTATTCATATGACCATCATTCAGCTTCGCGTCCTGCTGGAATTGAAGGACCTTGGAAACTTCACCGAGGTTGGAGATCGTCTCGGAATCACCCAGTCCGCGGTGTCCCATGCGCTGGCCTCCTTCGAAAAGGAGGTCGGTCTCGCCATGTTCAACCGGGACCGCCGGGGAGTCTTTCCGACCGAAGCTGGCAACCGGATTCTCGACCACGTCCGGGAGATCCTGGTTCGGGTCGACCGGATTCAGGAGGAGGTCTCGCTGCTCTCGGGCCTCAAGATCGGAAAAATCCGGATCGGTACTCTTCAGAGCGCGGCAATCCGGATGATGCCAGGGATCATCGGAACCATGAGGCAGAAGTTTCCGGGGATCGAAATCTCCGTGTTCGAAGGTACCGACCAGGAGGTCCACGACTGGATCCTGTCCGATACAGTGGATCTGGGAATCCTGACGGCACCCTGCGACAGGCTGGAAATCATTCCTCTGCTGACGGACCGCATGTTCGGCATTCTTCCCGAAGGCCATCCTCTCGCCGACCGCAACTCCCTGACCCTCGACCAGCTTTCCTCGGAACCGATCATCCGGTCGCTCGGGAGTTGCGGCATGCTGGTGGCGTCGGGATTTTCGAATGCCGGACTCTCCCCCGGAAAAAAGACGATCGAAGCGCGTAATATTTCGACGGTGTCGGCCATGGTCCGCTCCGGGGCCGGGTCGGCCATCCTGCCGGGACTGGCGGTTCCCAAGGATCACACAGGAATCCGGGTGATCCCCATCGAGCCCCCACTGTTAAGGGAAATCGTCCTCGGAGCCCAGAAACTATCGTCCCTTTCCCCGGCGGCCCGTGTCTTCGTCGACCAGACTCGGGAATGGCTCAAGGGACGCTTCGACGATCTGACGTGAGGGTCTCCCCGCCAGCCCATTCGTGATCGGGGGATTTCCGGTCAACGGTCTTCTACCAGGAAGGATGGATTCGCACCCTCATGCCTCCTATCCGGAAACGTTCCTTCGGAATCGTGCCGATCGCCTTCGAAAAAGACGGGTTCCCTGTCTTTTTGATTCTCCGCGCCTACAGGAACTGGGACTTTCCGAAAGGGGGCGCCGAACCGGGGGAATCCCCGCTCGGCGCCGCCACGCGCGAATTGAGGGAAGAAACCGGCATCCAGAAATTTACGCTGGCATGGGGAGAGATTTCCATGGAGATCGAACCCTATTCCGGGGGCAAGGTCGCAACCTATTACCCGGTGCAGGTCGAAAAGCGGGAGGTCACCCTCCCGGTGAGTCCGGAACTGGGACGCCCGGAGCACAACGAATACCGCTGGGCGTCGTTCGATGAGGCGCGGGCTCTGTTGCCGCCGCGGGTGATTCCCGTTTTGAAGTGGGCGATGAAGCGGGCGGGAGATCGATGTCCCTGAGGTCCGGATCCCCTGATTGACGTTCACATTAGGTGATGGTCGTTTTCAAGAGCCATGAAAGCTCAAAGTGATTTTTGAAAAATCCCCTCGGATGGCGTTAGAGCCACCGGAATAAACCACTTGGGACTCATCCGCCCGAAATCCGTCCGTACGTTGTTTCGAAGCTCCATCTTCGAGTTGAGGACAAAAACCTTCTTGCCGTGACGCACGAAGACCGCCCAGTGCCAGGAAGGCGCCTCCTTTTGGAGGTGCCACTTGATCCAATCGCGCGGCAAACCTCGCCGTTTACGGCGGGGAAGGAGTGCGCGGACGGCATGGCCGTCCCGGATTTGGCTTTCAGTGCGGGGTTTTCTGCTACCATGCCCGACATGAAAAGAATTAAAGCGTTCAAATTCCGACTCGTCCCGACTCTCGAACA
>DAIEST010000048.1 GCA_027346125.1 Leptospirillum sp.
CTTGAGAGAGAGTCAGGAGCAGTTCGATGAGGTTCTTGAGTTCACGGACATTTCCCGGGAAAGGGTATTCCATCAGGAGAGCCATGACCTCTTCCGAAAACGCAGGGGGAATTCTCCCGGTCCGTTCGCTCCAGCAGAGACAAAAGTGCTCGACCATGAGCGGGATGTCTTCTTTCCGCTCCCTCAAGGGTGGAATGTTCAACCGGAAACCGCCAATACGATAATAGAGATCGGATCGCAAAAGCCCCATCCTGATCAGTTCTTCGGGCTCCCGGTTCGTTGCGGACAGGAACCGGACCTGAACTTCCCTCGACTCCCGGGAGCCAAGGGGAACGATCCTCCTGTTTTCGAGAAACTGAAGAAGCTTGGCCTGTATCGAAAGAGGAATGTTTTCGATTTCGTCAAGGAAGATCGTTCCACCTTCCGCATCGGCGAACTTCCCCGGGGCTTTGCTGATGGCCCCGGTAAAAGCCCCTTTTTCATGGCCAAAAAGAAGGCTTTCGACGAGCGCTTCCGGAAGAAGGGAGAGATCGACTGTAACAAACGGTCTGTGATTCCTGCCGCTCATCGTGTGGATGAATTGGGCGAACACTCCTTTTCCGGTCCCGGTTTCACCGGAAATAAGAACGGGGAGGTCGGAGTCCGAGATCCTTCTTAATGTTTCCAGTACAGGTCCAAGCCAGGCTTTCGACCCTACCAGCAAGGATTCTGCGGTCTCTGTGGAAAGACTTTCGACCTCATCGCCCGTCTCCCGGAGATTCCGGGACGACAGCGTTTTGAGAATTGCGATTCTTTTCCCGTGACAATTCAGAAGAATCCTGTTTCGGAAGGGAATCCTGGCATGATTGTTCAGGCAACTTTGAAAAAAATCTCTTTGCGCACTGCAACCCGGTCCGCACAGCACCTTTCCAAGGTGTTGGCAGGGCGCTCCCTGGAGCAGATGGGCCGGACCAAGCCCGAGAAGGTCGGAAGCGGCCTGGGTGATCGCCTTTATATGGAAGTCCCGCCCCACGATGATGAGCGGATAGGGGAGATACGGAAAAATCTCTCTTAAGAGAAGGCTGTCCTTGAGAAAACCATCCTCTTCCACGGCGCTCCCTTTTTCCTGCTGGACGAAATCATTCGGACACCCGGTGTTTTTTTCGAAAGGGCCAGAATGACTCCCTCATGATATTTACCCCGGACCGGAAAAATGATGCTCCAATCCCGGGGACTGGAATCGCAAGAGAAAAAAGACCGCCATGTCACAGAACAGGCCGAAAGACATGGTGCCCCGCCCTGGAATCTCCGTTCGGGAGATAGCGCAGAAAGAAGAATAGAGAAGAGGCGATTGAAACCATCATAGCCTATTGCATCGTTATTTCAACTCCATATTCTGTCGTTTCCGAAACAAGGGGTTATCCGGATTCCCGATCCGGGGAAAGAAGCTGCACCGGAGACAAATCCGCCGAGAGTTCCTCCAGGGGTTTTCGTTCTGCCTTGATCCCCCACAGACTCTCGGCCAGGGCCCCTCCGATCATCAGTCCAGCCCCCAGAAGATATCCCAGGAAAAGGTTCCCGCGCGAATGGGTTCCGATCAGCGTCCCAAAAAGAACCGGACCCCCGACTCCCCCGAGGGCCGTCCCGACCGCAAAGAAAAACGCGATCGCCCTGGCACGCATTTCGAGGGGAACGATCTCGCCGACGGTCAGATAAGCGGAACTCGCCGCCGGAGAGGCAAAGAAAAAGACCAGACACCAGGCGCTTCCGAGCCAGCGGGCCGAAAATGCTCCCGTGAAGAAAAGGAGGCCCGTGGAAATCAGGAGAATTCCGGAAAGGGAATAGGTGAAGACAATCATGGGTTTCCGGCCCACACGGTCGAAAAGGGGGCCCAGAAGGAGAACGCCCAGAACGTTGCTCAGGGAGAAAGGAACAAGATAGGCCACGATCTCCCGTTGCCCGATATGGAAAAACTCCGTCAGGATCAGGGCATACGTGAAGAAAAAGGCATTGTACAGAAAGGCCTGGGGAATCATGAGAGACAGACCGAGAAGGAGTCGACGGGGGTGTTCCCACAGGAAGAAGCGGGAAACGTCCGACCATCCGGACGAAACAGCCGTCCCGACGGAAACGGAACGGCTCACCGGATCCAGGACGACGGAGTTCTGGCGCTGGACCGCAGACTCGATCCCGTCGACGACTTCCTCCGCTTCCCGGAGCCTCCCCCGACCGATCAGCCAGCGGGGACTTTCTGGAAGGAAACGACGAACGAGCAGGACCACAAAACCCAGTACCCCGCCCAACAGGAAGGGGATCCTCCAGCTCAGATCGATCTGGCCGATACGGGCATGAACGAAACAGGCCGTCATGACCGCCCCGAACGCCGTCCCGATCCAGTAGCTGCCATTGATCGCGAGGGAGACTCTTCCGCGAAGCCGTGCGGGAACCAGTTCGTCCACCGCGGAATTGATGGCGGCATATTCACCGCCGATGCCGGCACCCGTCAGAAAGCGAAACAGGAAAAAGCTCGAGAAGCTCCAGGAAAAGGCGGTGCATAACGTGGCTCCAAGATACAGCCCCAGTGTCACGGTGAACAACCGTTTTCGCCCGAACCGGTCCGTCAGGTCCCCAAAGAAAAGGGCTCCCAGAACAGCCCCCAGAAGATAGACACTGCCAGCAAGACCGATCCTGAAATCGGAAAGCGCCAGAACATGATCCTGACGGAGTTCTCCGCCGACAGCACCCACCAGGGTGACTTCCAGACCGTCCAGAATCCAGGTAATCCCCAGCGCCGTCACCACCAGCATATGCCAGCGGGACCAGGGCAACCGATCAAGACGAAGGGGAATGTTGGTCTCGATCCTGTTTTTTGACATGGTATGAAAAACATACCATAACTTTTTTCTGGCGAGAGAATGTCTTTTGCCAGCCGAATCCATCGATCGGGTCAACAGTGGTCCGCTGTCATGAAGGAACCGACAGGATCACTCCCGTCCTCGCCGCGCCGGCTCTGGACCGGAACAGGCCGGGGTTCGTTCCTCCGTCGTTTTCTCTTCGGGATCGGCGATGGACAGAAGAGAGGAAGGGCAAAAGCCGGCGCACCCCGATCACCCCGGGGAAGGATCAGGGAAAAATGTCCTCAGCGAGAATGGGCATGATTTCCCGTTCGGGGAGCTTTTCAAGATCTTTCTCGATCCATTTCGTGACCGATGTGCGGGTCCTGGAGTCGAGTTCGCCTTTCAGGAGTCCGGAAAACCGTTTCTCGGCCGCAATATAGAGTTTTCCGAACCTGCGATGCTCGACCCCTTCTTTCAGGCAATCTCCCAGAACCTTTGCAAAGGTCATTTCTTCGTGTCCTTTAAGGCTCCCCGATCTTCCTCCCGAATGGGAAACCTTGTGGACAGTGTCGAATGTCCTTCCGGCGCGGTCGGTCGAGATCTGCCCTTCTTTCAGCCTTCCTTCCGGATGAAGGAACTCCGCCACCATCGTGAGATGCGGCTCGGTTCCCTTTCTCTCGAAAAGGCGCGCCTGACTTCGACCGCAGACAAGAACCCATGTCGGTTTCATGATTTTCTCCTTGCTCATTCTCTGCTGAAGTTTGAGAAAGTCGTCCTGCCCCGGATCCTCCTGCTTTTAGTGTATCTCCCGTTTTTCAAACGGGATAGGCCTGGATTTCTTCATGGCCCGGCATTTTAGAAATGTCCTGTTCTGGGGAGAAGAAGTGGCTCGCCGGAGAGACTCATGATACCGTGTACGCATGACACGGAATGGATGATCAGAGCCTGCTTTCCGGCATGGACCGGAGAATGATGGACCCGGCTCCTCCGGGGAAATCCTCCATGACGAACAAAACCCGTCTGACGCTTCAGGGAGGGCAAACACAGTGAAAGTTCTCGTGGCCAACCCCGGATCCTCAACGCTCAAACTTTCCATCCGGGATGGGGAGCGGAGCCTTTTTCCCCATACGGTCGAGCTCCACGACGACCCCGACCTCCTTGATCGCGCTCTTGCCGTCTGGCTTGAGTCAAAAGACGGTCACCATGCCGACGGCTGCGGGGTCCGGGTCGTCCACGGGGGTCCGTCTTTTCATGCACCGGTCCGCGTGACCAACCAGGTTGTGGAAGCTCTCCGCTCCCTGAGCGATCTGGCGCCCCTCCATATGGAAGGGACTCTCCGGACCATCGCCTCGATCCGGCGGGTACTCCCCAATCTTCCGGTCGTAGCCTCGTTCGACACGGCCTTTCATGGAAGCATCCCTCCGGAGTCCTTCCGGTATGCCGTTCCGGACCGATGGCTCCGGGAACTGGGTGTCCGGAAGTACGGGTTCCACGGCCTTTCCTATGCGTATCTCTCACATCGCCTGAAGGAACTTGTTCCGGCCGGAGTACGCGACCGGACCGTAGCCCTTCACCTGGGCAACGGCGCATCGGCCTGCGCGATCAAAGACGGAAAATCCGTCAATACGACAATGGGGATGACCCCGATGGACGGGCTCGTCATGGGGAGCAGAAGCGGTTCGATCGATCCCGGAATCCTTTTCTATCTCAACCGTATCGGAATCCCGATCCCAGCGATCGAGTCCGATCTGAACCATCGATCGGGACTTCTCGGACTTTCCGGTGTGGGGAGCGATTATCGGGCGGTCGAAGCTGCGGCAAAAGAAGGAAACCAGGATGCCCGCATGGCGATCCTGATCGCCGTGCGACGGGCAGCCGAAGCTGTGGCATCCCTGTCGGTTTCTCTCGGAGGGCTTTCCTGCCTGGTCTTCTCCGGAGGAATCGGCGAGCACGCTCCCGCGTTCCGGGAGGAAGTCTGCCGGTCGCTGGAGTTTCTGGGCGTCCGGCTCGATCCGGAGCGGAACCGGACCGCACCCCATACGGGTACGCCCGATCGCCCGATTTCCCGGAAAGACAGCCAGGTGTCGGTCTGGGTTCTGGAATCACAGGAAGACTGGACCATCTCCGAAGACGTCCGGAACGTCCTCTCCGGAACGCCTCCATAGTGTGTTCGGGCGACCCCCGGGACAGCCTGTCCATCGAGGGGTCAAGAAATTGAGTCGCCAAGCCCGGGGAACGCCTTTTGCCTATCCGAGCCGCTTCCGGAAAAATGCGCCGGCGATCAGCAAGGAGAGTACCCCGATCAGGAACAGCGCTCCATACTCGGGCCAGAGGAGGGAAATATCCGCTCCGCGCAGAAAAACCTGCCGGAGAACAACCAGAAAATACCGGAGGGGATCCAGAAGCGTCAGATCCTGGATGAACTGGGGCATGTTCGCGATCGGCGTCGCGAACCCTGAAAGAATGATGGCCGGAACCAGGAACAGGAAGGCTCCCAGAAGCCCCTGCTGCTGGGTCGAAACGAGGGCGGAAATCATGAGCCCCACACCGAGTCCCGAAAGAATAAAAAGGAAAAGTCCCAGATACAGGGCTCCCAGCGTTCCCCTCAGGGGAACGTGAAGCAGGAACCTCGCGACGAGAATAATGAGCGTTGCCTCCCCGAATCCGATCACGAAGCCCGGAACGAGTTTCCCCATCAGGATCTGGAATGGCGAGAGGGGAGTCACCATGAGCTGGTCGAACGTTCCTTCTTCCCGTTCCCGCGCAACGGACAGGGCCGTGACGAGCAGGGAGACGACAAGCGTCAAAAGGCCCACGATCCCCGGAACGATGAACCATCGACTTTTCAGGTTGGGGTTGTACCAGGCCCGGAGATCGATCGAAGCGATCGGAGGGGCGATCGATCTGAGTGCGGCGATCTCTTCGCTGAATCCCGAAACGATCGTCTGGACATACCCCAGGAGGATCATGGCCGTATTCGACTGCCGTCCGTCCAGCAGGGCTTCGACGCGGGCAGGAGTCCCTGTCAGGATGCTCCGGCTGAAGTCGCTCTGAAGATGGACGACCAGCAACACCTTCCGGTTGTCGAGCAGGGGCGCGACTTCTTCCCGGTGGGAGAGCGTTGCCACGAGACGGAAGTTGGGAGAGCCCGAAAAACGCGCGAGGAGCTGACGGGAGTAGATCCCGGTGTCCTCGTTCCAGACCGCGTAAGAGATGCGGTTCAGGTCGAAGGTCGCGGCATAACTGAAGACAAGAAGCTGGACGAGCGGAGGGACGATCAGGACCATCCGGCTTTTCCTGTCCCGGAGAAGGGCCAGAAACTCTTTTCGGGCGAGTTCCAGAATGCGGACGATGTCTTGCCTCATCCGATTCTCTTTCGGCTGATTCTCAGAATGACCGCGAACAGGAAAACGGAGAAGAGTGCCAGCGCAAGAGAGTTCGGAACAATCACCCCCGGAATATCGCCGGCCAGAAAGACCGTCTGGAGGATGGTCACAAAATAGCTGGCCGGAATGATGTGGGTGATTCCCCGGATCATTTTGGGCATGGAATGGACATCGAAAATGAAACCGGACAGGATGAACGCCGGAAGAAAGGTGGATACGATGGCGATCTGTCCTGCCACAAACTGGTTTTTCGACACGGTCGAGATGAGAAGCCCCATCCCGAGCGCCGCGGAAAGAAAAAGCGCAGAAGTGAGTCCCAGCACGAAAATCGATCCTCTGAAGGGAACGCCGAACAGAAAGTGCCCCATCAATACCGAAAGGGCCATTCCGCTCATCCCCAGAACAAAGTAGGGGATAAACTTTCCGATCAGGATTTCTCCCATCGACGCAGGGGTCACGAAGAGAGATTCCATGGTGCCGCGTTCCCATTCCCGTGCGACCACCAGGGCAGTGAGAAGCGCCCCGATGAGGGTCATGATGACGGCAATGAGTCCCGGCACGAGAAAGTCCCGGCTCCTGTTGTCCGGATTGAACCAGATGCGTGGTTCGAGCGTTACGGGAAAAACAGAAGACTCTCGTCCTCTCTCGTTTCTGAGGGTGATCCATGTTTGCCAGACATTGGTGAGATAGCCTTCCACCAGGCGGGCGGTGTTGTCGTCGACGCCGTCGACCACGACATGGATCGGCCCGTTCCGGGACGAATGAATCTCCCGTCCGAAGTTTTCCCTGAACCAGAGGATGCCGTCGACATCCTGGCGTTTCAGGGCTTCGACCGCAGAATGGATGTCCGGATAGATTGTCGGGGAAAACCAGGGAGAGTGCCGGAGACCTGCCATGAACCCTTCCGAATCCGGAGACCGGCTATCCTGAACGACCGCGACCGGAACATGGCGGGCGTCAAGGGAAACCCCGTATCCGAAAATCAGAAGAAGAACGAACGGAAGAAGAAAAGCGATGGCCAGGCTTGACGGATCCCGGAGGATCTGAAGCGTCTCCTTCCGGATCAATGCCCGGATCCGGAGAAGGGAGGCTCTTCCGCCCAACCCTCCGCCATCCTTCACTTCCCGGTTTCCTGGAGAGGTCCGGCCCGGGAAAGGAGACTGACGAACGCATCCTCGAGGCTGGGAGACGGAAGCTGGGGTGTCCTGGCTCGTTCCTTGATCTCGGATGGCGCTCCGGTCGCAAGGAGGCTTCCCTGAGCCATGATCACCAGGCGGTCGCAGTAATCGGCTTCTTCCATGAAGTGGGTCGTCACGAGAACGGAAACGCCCTCCGTCGCAAGCCCGTTGATGATGCGCCAGAATTCTCTCCTGGCGGCGGGGTCGACCCCGGAGGTCGGTTCGTCGAGCAGAAGGATTTCCGGATCGTGCATCAGGGAGACCGCCAGGGCCAGCCTCTGTCGGAAACCCAAGGGCAGGATGCCGCTCGAGACGTCCCGATAGGAAACGAGTTCGAAAAACTCCAGGACCTCCTGGATCCGGTCGGTCCGGGATTTTCCGGACAACCCGTAGGCGCTGCCGTAGAATCTGAGGTTCTGATAGACGGTCAGCTGACCGTAGAGCGAAAATTTCTGGGCCATGTACCCCATGTTCTGGCGGGCCTTTGACGGAGATTTCCGGACATCCTGTCCTGCCACCCGAAGCGTTCCCCCCGTTGGCGGAAGAAGTCCCGCCAGCATCCGGAATGTGGTGGTCTTTCCGGCGCCGTTCGCTCCGAGCAGTCCAAACACTTCTCCCCGTTTCACCTCGAAAGAAAGATCGTTCACGGCGCGGAAGGTGCCAAAATCCCGCACCAGGTTTTCGACCAGAATGGCGCTCTCTTCTTCTCCCTGCCCGGATCTTCCGGTCTTCCGGTGCAACTGCCGTGGGAGACGCGTCTTTCCATCTCCTCCCCTGGTGCGCCGGAGGCGGTCCATAAACGCGTCTTCGAACCGGGGCGCCACCGGGTGAAGGGGGAAATGTTCAAACTCCTCAGGAAGGACAGGGGGAGATCTGTCTTCCATGAGAATCCGGACGCGACTGCCCGTGAGCACGGTGTCGACGACACCGGGAAGGACTGAAATCCCGGGCTCCACACTCCTCGGCGACTGTCCTGCCGACTCCAGTTCAAAGGCATGTCCCCGAACCTCGGTATAAAAATCCGCCGGGGATCCGGCTCCAAGAATCCTCCCGTCGAGAAGGATCAGGATATCGTCGCACCGCTCGGCCTCATCCAGATAGGAAGTGCTGACAAAGAGCGTAGCTCCCGACTCCCGGACCAGAGTGTGCAGGATTTCCCAGAGTTCCCGGCGCGAGACCGGATCGACTCCCACTGTCGGTTCGTCGAACAGGAGAAGGGGCGGACGATGGAGCAGGGAACAGGCCACTCCCAGTTTCTGTTTCATCCCCCCCGAAAGCTTTCCTGCCAGTCGTCCGAGGAACGGCCCAAGACCGGTCATGGAGAGAAGGGGTGCATAAAGGTCCTTCCTTCCGGAAGGGGGGACAGCGTGGAGATCGGCATAGAGATCGAGGTTTTCCATGACGGTCAAATCTTCGTAGAGTCCGAATTTCTGGGGCATATATCCAAGGGAACCCTGAACCGGAAGGGGATCGGCAGACGGATCGTATCCCATGACATTCACCGTTCCGGAATCCCGGAGAATCAGTCCGGCGAGGATCCTCAGCAGAGTCGTCTTTCCTGCGCCATCCGGTCCGATGAGTCCTGTCACGGTCCCCTTTCGGATCTCGAACGAAACTCCCTCCAGCGCGGTCACGGTTCCCCGGGGTGAAGGAAAGGTCCTGACGAGATCCCTGACGGAAATGACGTTTCCGGAAGACTCCCGGTCACCCGCCATGGACTTGTCCTGCAAGGGTTTCTTTTGGACAAGGAGGCACCGGCGAAGGTTTCCTGTCCAGTGAAATGGTGACGGTCACCGGCATCCCGAGCCGGAGTTCCGTGGTGGAACAATCGAGATAGACTCTGATCCGGTAGACCAGGATGGTTCGCTGGTGAAGTGTCTGCACCTGTTTGGGAGTGAATTCGGCGGTCGGAGAAATGTAGCCGACATATCCGGAATACGTCTTTCCCGGAAAAGAGTCGCTCCCGACAATGGCTTTCATTCCCTCGCGGACCTTGCCAAGCTCCGGCTCTTCGAGATAGACCCGTGCCCAGAGCGGTTTCATGCGGGCGATCGTATATACGGGGGATTGGGGAAACGCCATGTCTCCGGGCTCCAGAATCCTGTTCTGGAC
>DAIEST010000104.1 GCA_027346125.1 Leptospirillum sp.
ATCCTGTTTCAGTTCCTGGACGACAGAAGCAGAAAACGGGCCTGACGACCGTCTTGCTGAAAAACGCAGGCCCAAACAATACTTGAAAGATCCGATCATTTCAGAGGCAGTTTCAGACTCATACCTGAATTGGAATTGACTGTCCGTGTATTGGTCCGGTACCTTAGTGTCTCCCAGGAATGCGGACAGGGCCAAGCGTCGCCGACGGCTGCAGTGGAAGGGGGCAGGAGGCAAGGCTGCTCAGGGTTTCCTGAGGGAGTGTTCCTGGCTCTTGATAAAATCTTGATGTCCTTGTTTCCTGTCCTCTCCGATACTCTGACGGAAATTTTATCTTTGTCTGCTTGAAACCGTGGCGGGAGGATCGAAAAAGACGATGGGGTCGGAGAAGGGAAAGGACGGATTGCCGGCAAATCTCTGGAAGATGGATCCAGATGCGGGATCGGTATACGTCAGGGGACTGGTCCATTTTTTCTTTCATCTCGATCCGGCTGTCTGGGCGGAACGCGTTTACCGGATATTCCTGGAACATGAGGACTGGTTCTGGATTCCGATCGTCGACGGCCAAAAGCCACTGGGAGTGATTTCCCGGCATGTACTGATCGAGAAATTCTCCTCCCGGTATTCCCATGATCTTTTTTCCCGGAAACCGATTTCCCTCTTTATGAATCCGGATCCCCTGATCGTGGAAGCAGACTGGCCACTGAGCGAATTGACCCGCTCCTTTCTGGGCAGGGGGCTCAAGCACGAGGATGATTGTTTTGTCGTTACCGAAAATGGGGCCTACCTCGGGCTTGTCACTGTTCACGACTGGATGTGCGAACTTGCGCGGCGGGAAGAGTCTTTTCTCCATTATCAGGCGCATCACGACCCCTTGACCGGTTTGTCCAACAGGCTTCATTTCCAGCAGTTTCTGCATGACAAGGTTCTTTCCCTCAAGGGAAAGAACATGGTATTTGCACTCTTGTACATTGATCTGGACCGTTTCAAGGCTGTAAACGACAGCTTCGGTCATGCCGCAGGTGATGCCCTGCTTGTGGAAGTGGCGCGGAGGATCGGTCAGCGGCTTGAGGCGGGAGACCTGGCAGGACGTCTGGGGGGGGACGAGTTTGTTCTTTTCCTGGAAGAGAAAGAAGGGGCAGGCAGAGGGTACTTCTCTCTCAGGAAAGCCGAGGTGGAATCTTTGTTTTTCGAACCCTTTTCCTACAGGGAGGAATCCATTCCCATGGCCGCCTCCATCGGAATGGCGGTCTGGCCGGAAGATGCATCCGATCCGGAAGAGATCGTCCAGGTGGGGGACCGGAACATGTACCACTCGAAACGGTTGCGGAGAGCCGGTTCCGCCCTGTCCCCGGAAGTTCTGGAACAAAGGTCCGAACTGGAGGCTCTTTGCGGGACGCTTCCGGAATATGAGCCGGTGTTTCTGGAATTCGGCGCTGCAGGAACACTCCTGTCCGCCTCCGGAAAGGGGGTTTCCCGGCTCCTTCCCGAGGGTCCGGAATCCTTTGAGCTGTTTTGGGAGTTTTTAAACGAAACCGGCTCTTCCGAATCGCTTCTTTCCCGGATGCAATCAATGGATCGGGAGTCGGGCGGGCCCGTTTTTTTCATTGCCGGAGAGGTATCCCTTCCCTTGTATTGGGTGTCCCGCCGGTTTTCAGGGGAGGAAGGCGATGTCCGGATCCATCTGGATGTGTGGATCGCCGATCGGGCACTGAATCTTGTCCTTGAACTGGAAAGGCGCAAAAAGCTCGATGCCCTGACGGGATTGATGAACAGATCCACTCTCTACGAGCATATCGACTGTCTTCTCGAAAAGGCTCTTCCCGCGGTCGTTCTTCTCATCGATCTGGATCGGTTCAAAAGCATCAACGATACCTATGGTCCAATTGTGGGGGATCAGGTTCTGATTGCCGCAGGACGACGGATCCGGGCATTTTTCCGTCCGGAAGATGTCGTGGCCCGGATGGGAGGCGATGAATTCGCGATTGTGCTGGAAGGGAGTCTCCCGGAGAATGTCCTGAAGGAACGACTGGACCACTTGATCCGTTCGTTGTCCTCCCCCTATGCGTTGCCGGATGGAGAGATGGTGGTCACTCCCAGTATCGGGGTCAGTTTTTTTCCGTCCGACGGGCAGGAGAAATCGGTTCTTCTCAAGAACGCGGATTCGGCTCTCTATAATGCAAAGAGCAATGGCGGAAGCCGGTTTTGCTTCTATCAGGAACCGATGAACGTATGGGCCCGGGAGCGCCTTCAACTGGAAGCCCTTCTCAGGGGGGCGGTCGAGCGGGGGGAGTTTCGGGTGTTCTATCAGCCGATCATGTCTTTTCCTGAGCGCCGCCTGACCGGAATGGAGGCGCTGGTCCGATGGCAGTCGCCCCAGTTCGGGCTTGTCGGTCCGGACCGGTTCATTCCGCTGGCGGAAGAAACAGGACTGATCGTGCCGATCGGAGAGTGGGTCCTCAAAAGGGCTCTGGAGCAATCGGTCCTGTGGGCCAAAGAGGCTCGTGTTCCGTTGCTTCTTGGAGTCAATATTTCTCCCCGTCAGATCCGCGAATCCGATTTTATAGCGATGCTCGACCGTACGCTCCAAGAAACGGGTGCGGATCCGGAGCAACTGGTTCTGGAATTGACAGAGACTGCCCTGATGCAAAAGCCGGAGCTTGTGGCACAGACACTGCAACAGATCAGGGAGAGGGGGATCGGTGTTGCGATTGACGATTTCGGAACCGGGTATTCCTCCCTCAATTATCTGAAGACGTTTCCGTCAGATATCATCAAGATAGACAAGAG
>DAIEST010000107.1 GCA_027346125.1 Leptospirillum sp.
ATCCCGATCTCATGATGCTGGGTTTTGCCCGTCGTTTTGCAACGTATAAAAGGCCGAACCTCCTCCTTTCGGATCCTGCCCGACTCCTCGGACTTCTGGAGCACCCCGACCGTCCGGTCCAGTTGGTCATTGCCTGAAAGGCCCATCCTGCCGACCTGACCGGGCAGGCCATGCTCCGCGAGTGGATACAGTTCCTCAATCGCCGGGAGATCCGGTTTCGTGCCGTGTTCCTGAGCGATTACGATATGCTGTTGGCCGAGCGTCTGGTCCAGGGCGTCGATGTATGGATCAACACGCCAAGACGGCCATGGGAAGCTTGCGGCACCAGCGGAATGAAAGTTCTTGTGAACGGAGGTCTCAATCTTTCGACGCTCGACGGATGGTGGGAAGAAGCCTATGCTCCCGAAGCGGGCTGGGCTATTGGCGATGGGCTGGAACATGGAGACGATCAGGCCTGTGACGCTTCCGAGGCTCGGGAACTCTACGACCGTCTGGAACGGGAAGTGGTGCCCGCGTTTTATCGGCGGGACGGCCAGGGCATTCCGCCAGAGTGGGTCGCCCGCATGAGGGAAAGCATGTCCCGCTTGACCCCGGAGTTCTCCGCCAACCGGGCGGTGCGGCAATACGTCGAACGCCACTATCTTCCGGCTGCCGACGCCTATCGGAAGCGGACGGCCAGAAAGGGAGAATTTTCCCGGAAAGCGGTCGTCTGGCGCAAGGATCTCGACAAGAAATGGAACCGTGTCCGTTTTGGAGCGCTGGGGGTCGAAGACCGGGACTCAAGACAGGTCTTTTCCGTGGAGGTCGACCTGGCCGGACTGGATCCCGATGGGGTCCGGGTGGAACTGTTTGCCAACGGCCGGGAAGGAAAACGGGCGGATCGCTGGACAATGCAAACGACCGGGATTCCGGATCCGGTGAAGGGATGCTTTCTTTATCTCGTGGACGTCCCCGAAGGTCGACCCTGGACGGACTATACGCCACGAATCGTTGCGCACCATGAGGGTCTTTCGGTTCCGCTGGAAGCACCCCATATTCTTTGGCAACGCTAACAACACGGGAGGAACAGCGATCATGAGCGAGAACGGGAAGACTGCACAGTTTGAAATCGGAATGGTGGGGCTTGGCGTAATGGGTCGAAACCTCCTGTTGAACATGGCGGATCACGGCTTTCCGGTCGCGGGGTACGACAGGGATCCCCAGAAAGTTGCCTCTCTCCTTCAGGAAGCGGTTCGAAAGGAGGTCGGCGGGTTTTCCGGTCTCCAGGAATTCGTCGGAAGCCTGAAGCGGCCCCGTGCGGTCATGATGCTGGTTCCGGCGGGGTCTCCCGTGGACTCGGTCATCGAAGGGCTCTCGCCTTATCTTGAAGAGGGAGATTTGATCATCGATGCCGGCAACTCCCATTTTACGGACACCAACGTTCGTGCCGGGATGCTCGCCAAAAGAGGTTTTCACTTCATGGGAGTGGGGGTGTCCGGAGGGGAGGAAGGGGCACGCCATGGGCCGAGCATCATGCCCGGGGGAAACAGGGATGCCTATGAACGCGTGCGCCCGATTTTCGAAGCGGCATCGGCCAAGGTCAAGGGAGAGCCCTGCGTCACGTATATGGGTTCGGGTTCGGCCGGACACTTCGTCAAG
>DAIEST010000135.1 GCA_027346125.1 Leptospirillum sp.
TTCATTAGTTTTGCCCGTGGGGTGATCTCCCGGGTGACGTTAGCTGGTGGGGAAGAGGATCAGCCATTGGGCAGGAAGATATTCACCGGACCCGTATGGGAATCTCTTCCGAAAGGAAGGGGAGATGCTTCTACTTGAAGGAGTGGATGCGCTTCATGAGGCTCTCTGGATGCAGGGAGAAAACCCGTTTTCCCCGAGAGTGACGTTCTTTCTCAGGAAAGAGGGGGAGCGAATTTCTGTTTCTCCCTGCAGGATCCGGACTCTGCTGGAAGAAAAACAGGCTGTTCCGGACGATTTCATTTGTGAGATTGTTTGTGTCTGGGACATTCTTCCTCCTCAGGAACCGAATCCGGCGCTCGCCTTTTATCCCGCTGGCGACCTGATGATCATCCGGAACCGGTTTTTTGGTGAAGAACTTGTCTGTCGTGATGCAAATGATTCGAATGACCGGTGGTTCGCCACGCCAAGATCTGCCTTCGAAAGCGCATCCAGTTGGGCCAAATCCACTCCTGTGCTCGAATCGGAGTACTCGATCGACGAGTTTCTGAACAAATTGTTTCCCCGGATCTTTTTCAGAGCCGGATCCTGGAAAAATGATTGCGTCCTGCTGCGATATTCGAAGGAGCTTTCTGAAACGCTGATCCGGATATTCGGTCTGAATCCGGACGACCTCCAGAAAGCAGCTGAAGAGAGTTCCATGAACTTTTTGAGAGAGGAAGACAGCAGGGGCCAGCCGGACGGGATCCTGTTCGATACGGTTCTTGAATGCCTTCGGAGGAAATAGCGTTTTGGGGAAGGATGAGGAGGGCGGTGGGATGCGGAGCTTTCCAAAGGCGGGTTCGTTGATGTTCAACTCTCACGGAACGGGGCTCAGTCACTTCCCTGAAAATACTGTGCTTTTTCTTCGGGGGGGCCGGATCCTTTTCTTTACTCCGATGAAGTCTTATCTGGTAAAGAGAATCCTGAAGAAGGAAGGGATCAGGAGAAGGAAGACATTGCGGAAGATGATTGGCAGGGTTCTCCGTCTGCGTTTTTGAACTCGGGTCGTGTCGGGGCATTCCTTCCTGTATCAGGAAGGGGAGTGGGGAGGGTTTTCATTTCTGAAATGAAAAAAAATCTGCTCCCGGAGTCGGGAAGGGAGGATCGAAAGGATTCGAAGCGGAATGGCCAGCGATCTGGGAAAATTCAGGACCGGAGGTTTTCCTTTGGACCTCTTCCGGATGATCCGGGCCGCTTCCGGGGCATCAATGATGAACGGCATCGGGTAAGGGTTGTTTCTGGTCATCTCGGTCCGGATGAAGCCGGGATTGACAGTGGTTAACGAAACTCCGTGGGGGATGAGGTCGAACCGCAGCGACCCGCACCAGGCATTGAGCGCCGATTTGGATGCGCAGTACCCTCCGGCTCCAGGGAGCGGAAGAAAGGACGCCAGGCTCGAGATGACGAGGATGTGTCCCTTCTTTTGCCTGATGAGCCCGGGAAGAAAAGGGAGGATGGTATTTCGGGCTCCGTGATAGTTGACGGCCATGATCTCGTCGTCATCGGTCCCGGCCTCGGGTCCGGTCTTCCCCCGGATTCCTGCATTGGCGATGATGATATCGGGGAGTCCTGCGGTCGAGATGTGGGCTGATGCGGTTCTTTCCATGAACGACCTGTCCCGGACATCTCCCGCATAGAGGAACGGGATGGCCCCTCTTCGGCTCAGTTCTTCTGAAAGCCTCTGAAGTTCAGTCGCCCTCCGGGCAACGATGCCTATCCGGATTCCATGTGTCGCCCACTCCAGGGCCATCGCCCGGCCAAGTCCCGATGATGCGCCAGTGATGAAGAGATTGGCAGGGGAGGAGGCATATCCGGGTGTCATCGAGATTCCTGTCGCGGTTGGATGTTTTGCGGTTTTTGTATCAAGGGCTTCGGGTATGATAGTCTTGAAGACTGAAGAAATCCAAGAAAATCCGACTCCACCATGAGCAGGGAACATTCTGCTGATCACCTGAAAGTAGACGCCTGAAAAATGACCTCGCCTGAACTGTCCTCAAATGAAACAACATCAGTATCCGATCCGTCCGGAGAGAATTTCAGAAGCGGCTTCGTCGCCCTGGTCGGACTTCCCAACTCCGGAAAATCCACGCTGGTCAACGCCCTTGTCGGGGAGAAGATTTCTGCGACCTCTCCCGTGGCCCAGACGACCCGTACCCTGATCCAGGGAATCCTGACGTCGCCGAAGGGACAGGTCGTTTTCTTTGACACCCCGGGATTTCATCGTCTTCCTCATGCCTTCAACCATCTGATGGGAACGGTCTCGAAAGAAGCGATCATGTCGGCGAACGTTGTGGTTTGGGTCGTCGGGCTCGAGCCCTTTCCATCTCAAGCGGAAGTGGAGCGGATGAGGCAGATCCTTCTACCGTCTCTTGGGGAAAAACCCCTTATTATTGCGGCGACAAAGATGGACCGCCCCAAGTCCCAGGGAATGATCCCGAGACTTCTGGAGATTGAAAAATGGGGTTTCCCGGCGGAAATCATTCCTGTATCCGGACTAAAGTCGATCAATCTCGACCGGTTCGTGGATCTGCTTTTCGAGCGGCTTCCGCAGGGAGAAGCCCTTTTCAGTCCGGACTGGTATACCAATCAGACGGTCCGGCAGCTGGCCCGGGAGTTTATCCAGGAAAAAATTTTCAGGCAGCTTAGAGAGGAAGTGCCACACCAATCGGCTGTTCTGATCGAAGAGTTCGAGGAGGCGTCGAATCCTGGCGATGTTACCCGGATTACCGGCTCGATCCTGGTCGAGAGAACCTCCCAGAAAGGGATCCTGATCGGTCAGGGCGGAGAACGCGTCCGGGAGATCAGCCAGGCGGCGCGCCTTGAAATCGAGCGGCTGATTGGCGGAAAGGTCTTTCTGCGGCTTGATGTCCGGGTGGCCGAAGGGTGGCGAGAGAATCCCCGGAAGCTCAGGGAACTGGGTTACATGCCGGATCGTTAGGGGATGGTATCGTGGAACAGGAAGCGCTGATCCTTCGATCCGTTCGATATGCCGAACACGACCGGGTCGTCACGTTCTTTTCCGCGCAGGAAGGTCTTCTGACAGGATTTGCAAGGGGTTCGGCGGGGCTTGGAAACCGGTTCGGTGCCTCATTCGAGCCGCTGACCCTCTCCCATGTTCTGGGCCGTCACCACGTGGAAGGGACGCTGTTCCGTCTGCACAAGGCTTCGATCATCAATGCATTCTCTTCGCTGAAGTCGGACCTCGACCGCTTCTACTGGGCCGGTTTCGCGGTCCGTGTCCTTCTTGCCCTCCTTCCCCCGGCCCATCCCGAACCATCCCTTTTCAGTCTTTCGATCCGCTACCTGAACGATCTGTCCTCCCCGGAATGCTCCCCGGCCGGAGCCTGGATCCGGTTCGCGAGTCGGGCCCTGGGTATTCTGGGGTACGGGATCCATTCCGGAGCGTGTTCTTCTTGCCATCAGCAGGATCGGACAGGGCCGATCATATACCAGGTGTCGGATGGACGGATTCTGTGTCCATTCTGTTCCCAGGGCGAAGAAAAGCAATCATGGGTGAAGACGGATGCGGAAATCCTGTTTTTGCTGGAACGGGTGGGAGAGGTGGACAATCAAGGGGACGGGGAGATTCCGGGGGAACGGTTGGGTCCCGTGGCCGGGTTTCTTGATCAGGTGTTCAGTTGCCGTGTTCCGGGGTGGAAAGAGATCTCCTCCCTTCCTCTTCCGATCCGGTGATTCATCCGCTCCGGTTCGATCGGTCAGAACTGGAAGAAATGTACCCCGAACGACGTGATGAACATGACAAGCGGTCCGGACTGGGCTGGAGGATAGGCTCCGAATGCGAGCGGCATGGCTCCAATCCGTTCTTCGAAGAAAAACTCCTTCAGGCTGAATCCCCCTCCTGCTTCAACATATGGCTCCATGTTCGGGTGACTGTTCCCATAGGCGAACTCGAAGGCTGTTCCCGCGGCGGCATCGACAAAAAATGTATTTTTTTTGGCAGTGCGATAAATGATATGCGACAATCCGACGGTCACGGGGACAATGGAAACGAGGCCCGATGTATTGGCTTCATAGGTAACCGTATTGATTCCGGGATAGGTCGCGGTCGGAAAGAAATGGGCTCCGCCCGACAGGGTGGCAGACCAGTCCGGAATAATCTCCCAGAGAAGCCGTATGTCACCGCCGCCCCCAACGATTCCCTGGTTCTGGAGCGGGGAGATGGGGATCAGGTCCAGATCTCCCAGAAACTGAAGGTCCACCGCCATGGCCGGCTGGATCGCGGGGAGATTTCCGAAGAGCAGAAATGCGACCATGACGGTCAGATATCTGCCTCTCGTGAAGATTTTGAGGGATCGGGACAAGAAAGACGAGCGACGGAAGCAGGGATGAGAACTCAAGAGACCTCCCCCCAGGTTTTGGGACGGGAATCCGTACGCCTGGGATTATAAGAGATGCCTTTCAGGAAAAAGGCGATCGAGAAAAGGGTCATTCCCGCAAAAAGAGCTTTCGGGAACGGGGGTGAAGAAGGAAAAGCCCGGACGATCCAATCGCTCCGGACCAGTGTGCCGGTCATATCCTGCTTTTTCCCGGGGCTCCATAACGTCAACCGGTATCTTCCGTCATCGGGAAGAAGGAGAAACGCTTGCGAATGGAACTTGTCCGGGACGATTCCTTCGAACAGTGTAGCGATCCTCCCATAGTCGCTCCAGCTGTCGAGCCTGTGCCGGATAACCAGGAGTCCTCCACCCTGTCGGGAACGGGGGGCTTCCGGAAACAGTCGCACAGGATGGATTCCGCTGCGGCCTTCTGTTTCCTGTGTCGCATCGGAAACGGCGGATGATGTCTCTCCCGCCGTGAGGTGCCGGAGATTCCCCCCCGGAAGCGACAGGGAAAATCCTGTCAGAAGCATTCCGGATGTCAGAAGCAGAGGAAAAAGGATCCTGCCCGGGATGGTTTTTACGGAAAACAACCTTGTTTCGACAGGTGCGAAACCACGGGCGATCCGTCCGGATGCCCATGCCAGAATCCCGATGAGGACAGCCAGAATGAGGTCGTTGCGGTAAAGACGCAACGGCGTTCGGACGACAATCGGAAAGGAGAGGATTGTCTTTGTTCCCAGGGGATCCCGGAGGCTGACAAGATATGACCCGGCATCCCAGAGGGAAAGGCGCAATCGGATGCCCTGCTTGCTGGAACTGACGGGAATCGAAAGGATTGTTTCTCCGTCTGGCCAGTAGTGAGTCGAAAACGGGGCGGCACGTTCCTTGACCACTTCCAGAAGAAAGGTGTTGTCTGCGCCTTCTGACTGTTGTGGAAGGCGAGTCTCCGGGATCCGGATGGTGACCGGAGACTGAAGTCTTGGCTCTGCCGGATCGGCATACGCTCCGGGAGCAAACGAGTTTCGATATGAATGGATGGAAAGAGCCAAAAGGGCGAGAACAAGAAGTGCCGCAAATACGGGAAGGGAGGTGAACAGAATCTTTTTCATAATTACCGATCTTCAAAAGAACGTAAAAATTGGAAACCGGAAACGATTTCAACCTTTGGAAAAGCTCCCTCAATTCTTGTCATTCGACGTTCAAAAGTCAAAATATACTCCCAGGGAAACGTAGCTCTCCTTGTAAAAGTTAACGAGATCCCCCATCGGAGTGTATCCGTTGTAGAAATCGATGGCCGGACGTACCTGGAAGTAGGCATTGGGACGGTGGAAGAGAAGTCCGATCTGCAGATCCTCGTCGGGTGTGTAGCCATTGATCCCCCTGGATTCGATGTCGAGGGCAAGATAGCCCCTTGCGGACAGCGACTGGATCTTGGGTGTATAGGCTTCGATCCCGCCGAGAAAGATCAATGAATCGTTGGTTGTGGGGTAGTAATAAAGTCCGATGACCCTGTAGGCTCCGCCGCCATAAATCCGGAGATAGGGAGTAACATCCCAGGACGGAACGATCTGGAGGATTTCGTTCCCGAAATCCGAGACCTTCGACAGATGCATGATGTTTGTATAGTTGTATCCGGTATGGGAGCTTTCGTGGTAGAAGAATACCCGGGCCGAGAATCTTCCGAACCGCATGGTGACCGGAATGCCGATGACGTAATCGGCGTCTTCCAGGTAGGTAGAGGCCTGGATAATCGCGAAACGGGAAAAGTTCGCCCCCATCACTCCCACCTGAATGGACTCATTGATTCCTTCAGTGGGGGACTCCCATCTGGCAATCCCGACATCGGCCCCGAATGTTCCGTTGAACTGAAGCCATGGTTGATTGGAAATGGGCAGGAAGTTGACTGCCGATGTCGGTTGCCTGGGATCCGCCAACAACGGGGTAAAGGGATCCTGGCTGGGGAGAAGCGTCAGCTGCCAGGA
>DAIEST010000073.1 GCA_027346125.1 Leptospirillum sp.
CCCAGGGCCAGAAGATCCTTGAGCGAAACGCCCAGGGCCTTCTCCGCATAAGAGGCAAGACGGGTTTCGATCTGACCCGGATCGAAACGGTCGAATCCGGCGGGAACAGCCGTATGGGTCGTAAAGAAGTTGCCGGCCCGCGTGGCAGTCAACGCCACATCGAAAGAGTGACCGGTCTTCTCCATGAAACTTCGCGCACGTTCCAGGACGGCGAACGCCGCATGGCCCTCGTTGAGGTGACAGACCTCGGGATCCAGCCCCAATTCCTCCACGAGCCGCCAGCCTCCGATCCCCAGAACCAGCTCCTGCCTGAGGCGGAGTTCGGGTCCGCCCCCGTAAAGCTCGCTGGTGATTTTCCGATGGGAGGGGATATTCGCCAGATCGTTCGAGTCAAGAAGATAGAGCCTCAGATTGCCGACCCGGGCCTGCCAGGCCCGGATCCAGATTTCCTCCGAACCCAGGGCCAGCGACAGTCGCAGCCATTCCCCATCGGGTCTGCGCACAGGGGAAATCGGCAACTGTCCCGGTTCGTTGTAGGGAAAAAGGGCCTCCTGATTTCCCGACCCGTCGATGTTCTGCCGAAAATAGCCCTGCTGATACAGGAGTCCCACGCCGATCACCGGAACCCCCAGATCATTGGCCGCCTTCAACTGGTCGCCGGCGACATTGCCCAGACCTCCCGAGTAGATGGGAAGGGCTTCGCTCAACATGAACTCCATGCTGAAGTAGACGACGGATTTCAGACGGGAACGGGGGTAGGTTTTCTGGAACCACTTGGGGCTTCTGGACGCTTTTCGCCTGGCGGAAAGAAGTCGATCGACCTGCGCGCGAAAGTTCCGGTCTCCCAGGGCCTTTTCGACTTGCTCCCTGGAGATCAGCTGGAGGAGCCCCCACGGGTTACGGGTCAGATCCCAGTATTGGGAATCGAGATGCCCCCAGATTTCATCGGCAGCGTGATTCCAGGCCCAGCGGAGATCCAGCGCGAGTTCGACCAGCGCGTCAAACCCCTCGACGCCAGTATGCTGGGCGAAGTAGTCGGGCAAGCGGATCGGCTGATTGGGCTTCATGAAACATCCTCCATGGGGATCCATGGATCCCGGTATCGATGAACTATGAGGAATGTGTCAGGGCTTTGGTGACGATGCGACGGGCGTCCTCCTGGATGAGCCGGAGATGTTCTTTCCCCCGGAAGCTTTCCGCATAGATTTTGTAAATGTCTTCGGTTCCGGAAGGCCGGGCGGCAAACCACCCGCATTCCGTAATGACCTTCAGTCCTCCGATGGACGCGTCGTTTCCGGGAGCCCGGGTCAGGATGGACACAATCTTTTCTCCCGCAAGATGATCTCCCTCCACTTGCCGGGGGGAGAGTTTTTTCAGCATCTCTTTTTCTTCGGGCGTAGCAGAAGCCTCAATCCGACCATAGGCGGGGTCTCCGAAGCGCCGGGTCAGCTCCCGGTAGAGCTCTCCCGGATCCCGGCCCGTTTTTGCCGTGATTTCCGCCGAAAGAAGGGCCGGGACGATCCCGTCCTTGTCCGTTGTCCAGACCTCTCCGTTTTTTCTGAGAAAGGAGGCGCCCGCGCTCTCCTCTCCCCCGAACCCGACCGAGCCGTCCAATAAACCCTCGACGAACCATTTGAACCCTACCGGTACTTCGTAGAGCGTCCGCCCCAGACTTTCCGTGACGAGATCGATCATCCGGCTGCTGACCAGGGTTTTGCCGACCTTTACGTTTTTCAGCCAATGCGGGCGGTGCTGGAACAGGTAGAAAATCGCGACGGAGAGAAAATGGTTCGGAGGCAGGAGTCCGGCGCTTCTGGTCACAATGCCATGCCGGTCGTGGTCGGTATCGCAGGCGAAGGCGATATCGTAACGGTCCTTGAGACCAAGAAGCCGTTGCATGGCGTAGGGGGAGGACGGATCCATCCGGATCTGCCCGTCCCAGTCCATGGTCATGAACCGGAAGGTCGGATCCACCGTCGTGCTCACCACCGTCAGGTTCAGGACATAACGCTCGGCGATCGCTTCCCAGTAGCGAACTCCGGCTCCGCCTAGCGGATCCACCCCCATCCGGATTCCCGAATCGGAGATCGCTTTCAGGTCGAGCACCTCTTCGAGGTCGTTCACATAGGCGTTCCTGAAATCGTGCCGGTGGGTGGTCGAGGCCCGAAGCGCCCTTTCATGGGAGATGCGATGCACGCCATGAAGATTCTGTTCCAGAAAAGAGTTGGCCTTTTTTTCGATCCAGGCGGTGACGCCCACATCTGCAGGACCGCCGTTTGGCGGATTGTACTTGAAACCGCCATCATGAGGGGGATTGTGCGAGGGGGTGATGACGATCCCGTCCGCCAGCCCGGTCGTTCGACCGCGGTTGTAGGTCAGGATTGCGTGAGAAATTGCCGGAGTGGGCGTGTATTCGTCCTTTTCGGCAATCATGACATCCACGCCGTTGGCCGCCAGCACTTCAAGAGCACTGGCCAAAGCCGGGACGGAAAGGGCGTGCGTATCCATGCCAAGAAAAAGGGGTCCGTCGATCTTGCTGTCCTTGCGATACAGGCAGATGGCCTGAGTGATCGCAAGGATATGTCTTTCGTTGAAGGCTTTTTCGAAAGACGACCCCCGGTGGCCCGAGGTTCCGAAAGAGACCCTTTGCAATGCAACGGAAGGATCCGGCACATCGGTATAATAAGCGGTGATCAGTCTGGAGACATCAAGCAGGTTTCCTGTTTCCGCAGGTTTCCCCGCAAGTGGGCTGACTCCCATCCGGATCCTCCGAACATAGACTTTCGATCGTGTCTTTGAGCCGCCAACTGTCGGCGAAGGGTTCGAGCGGAAGCGCCTGACCGGGTCCCATGGCTTTCGGACGGGCATTGTTCAACCCGTTCGACAAAGAGCAACCTGTCTATCCGGGAGGTCATTTCCCGGACAGAACCCATGCTACGCTCCCACTCCAGTCCTTCACCTTAAATAAGCGCGAAACAGGCAGGGTAAATCCGCTTTCTGTCCCGCTGTCTCTTTCGAGACTACCTGAAGAGGGGAGAAAAAACCACTGGAGAACAAATGCCTGAAATGATCCGATGATATCTTGCCGATCGACAACGGATGGCAAGAGTTCTGAATCGACCGTTTCGGGTCAAAGATCATTTGACCGATCGTTGGGACATCCTTGCCCTTATCGTCTCTAATGTTAAGGGACGTTGCTTCTTTTCTCACTTCATCGCTGACGCTACCGCGTGCCGACGATCACCGTCGCTGTTGAGCGCATCCGGACGACGCCATCGCGCAGAAACTGGCGCGCCAAGCCGAGGACCTCGGATCGGATTCGCTCTCGTGTGGTCTCGTCCGCCTTGGCGAGCCCGGCAACCACGGGCGCGGCGACGTCGGTCATGAACTCCCAGTACCGCTGCGGCGTATCGTGGACCATATCGCATGACACCTCTTCCTCGGTGACGTCTCGCAGACCTGCCTCGGAAAACACCCGGCTGATAAAGCCCGTTTGCGCGCAACGGAACAGGCCTGGCGAGCCCGGCGGCAGCGCGGGCATCTCCACATGGCGGGAAATTGCTCCCATGATGGTTGTCGCCCAGGGATTTTTCAGCGGTTCGCTCCAGACAGCGGCGCAGATCGTTGCGCCCGGTCTTGCGACCCGCGCAAACTCGCGTGCGGTGGCGTCGATGTCGGGAAAGAAGATGAATCCGAAGCGGCACAGCACGGCGTCGAGGCTCGCGTCGGAGAAGGGTAATGCGCCTGCATCACAAACCCGGGTCTCAAAGTTGCGCAGGCCGCGGCGCACGGCATTCTCTGCCGCTACCGCCAGCATGCGCTCAGAGATATCGGTTACAGTGACGCGGCCACTTGGTACCAACGTCGCTGCGGTAAGCCCCGGTTCACCGGTGCCAGCGGCGACGTCGAGGACGTTCGAGTCCTCGATCA
>DAIEST010000168.1 GCA_027346125.1 Leptospirillum sp.
CGCCAGATGGTATATTGAAACCATCTGCTGAATTCACTGAAGGGGAAAAGAAAGAATCTGCCCCCGAAATCGGGGGCGTTCGCATATCAGGGAGGCAGGCATGGAAAAAATTCGGGTTCAGTGCGTCAAGAATGGGCCTTACGAAGTCCAGGGCACCCTGACGATCGTGGATGCCAATGGAAAGATCGTCAGTTCTTCGGAAAGTACGACATACTACCTCTGCCGGTGCGGAGGATCCGGAACAAAACCCATGTGCGACGGGACGCATGGACGGATCCGTTTCCAATCGGAATGACGGGGCGGCGTTCCTCTTCTCCCGCGGGGGAAGACCTGCAGGATACCGAAACGACTCTTTGGAAAAATGAGAGGCCACCCGCATGATTCCAAAGAAAAAAACCTTCCTGCCAGGGGATCTCCTGCGATCATGGATCCCCCCGTTCGGAATCCTTTTTGGCCTGGGGGCATTTTCCTTTTCCTGGATCCTCATGATCGCGGGAGGGCTCAGGACATCGCCGGACTCGGAAATCCCCCTCCGATTCCAGCTCGCATGGATCCACACGCTGGCCATCGGTTTTTTCACGGTCACGGCCCTCTCGGTCCTGTTCCACGTGATGCCGGCCTTTACCGGAACCCCCTGGAAGAACGAAAAACTCGCACGAAAAATGCTCCCCCTTCTGGCACTGGGGTTCATCGGCATCACCGGATTCTTTCTTGGCGGCTTCTCTCCTCTCTGGCTCTGGGGATTTCCGCTGGCGGCCGGCGCGATTCTTGTCTGGGGAATTCTGTTTTTCCAGTCTTCGCTCGCCGGAATCGGCGGACGGGCCCATCAGCATCCTCCTCTGGCGTCTTTCCTTCTTCCGGCAGGGTTTCTGATGGCCACGGCCGCACTGGGACTGGCCATGGGACTCCGCCTGGGAGCCCCTCCTCCCCCAGCATGGATCTACAGCCGGGGCATTCCCGTCCATATGGCCATGGGGCTTCTGGAGTGGCTCACGATGCTGCTGTGGACAGTCTCTTCCCGGACGCAAGGACCGATTCTCGGAACCCGGTCGGCCCATCCTTCCCGGATCCCGGTCGCACTGGGCCTGCTGGCCGTCGGGCTGGCCGTTTTTCTCCCGGGACAGCTCTTCTTTTCCGGCATGCTCCGGACGGGCGGTGTGCTTCTGATCGCTTCAGGAGCCCTCGTCTACCTGCTGGAATCGGTCTCGCTCCTTCTTCGGGCCTCCTCCCCTCATCCGGTCCTGTGGGCATGGTGGGCCACAGGGATCGCGGGACTCTTCGCATCTCTTGCGACAGGAGCAACTCTCTTCCTGACAGATTCCGGCATCTCCCCGAACCTGTTCGTCTACCTGGTACTGGCCGGCTGGATCCAGCCCTTTCTCCTGGGCCATCTTCACCAGATCGGCGTCCGCCTTCTCGCGACTCTCGTCCGGGGACCGGAAGACGAGACTCCCCCGTCCAGACTTCTGTCCAGTCCGCATGCATGGGGCTTTTGGGCTCTTTATCTGTCGGCATTTGCGGCCGGACTGATCGGGATCGGACAACAAAACGGGACGGGACTTGAGATTGCGGGCACATTGGGAATTCTCTCTGCCATCCTCCTCTTCCACCATCTTTACCGGATGATCGGGCGGTGCAGGAACCTTCCGGACACGCAACCCTACCCCGCAACATTCATCCGGTTCCCGGAATCCTCTTCCGATCGAACCCGTTAAAGCGTCTCCTCAAACGCCCGGATCAAGGCCACGACCGTATCGAGATGAGAGCGATGGATATTGTGTCCGGCTCCGGACACAATGCGGAGCCGGACCCGGGAATCCTGCAGACCGATCTCCTGAAGGTCCCCCGCTTCGATCACCGAATCATGCCCGGCAGCGACGAGAAGCAGCGGGAGCGGATAACCGGAAAGAAGCTTCCGCAGATCCCATGATCCGGATTCGACGTCGTTTTCCGTTCCGATCCGCTCGATGGCGCGGATCGACATTTCCCGCATGGCATGAACCTTGGCATTCCGGTCCGCGGGATCCGAATCCTCGTACATTCGCCGAATCCCGCGGACCCGTTCCTCCCCTTCAAGAACAAACAGCTCCCGGAGTTCCTCGATATAGTCGGAAGAGAAGGACCCGGGACGGACCCGTATCACCGGATCCAGTGCCACTACGGATCGGGCGGCAATCCGGGGCGCTCCAAGAAGAGCGACAGCCCCTCCCCATGAATGCCCGAGGAGAAGATCGACCGGTGCTCCGATAGCCCTTCCTGCGGCCTCCAGGTCGGCACACGACTGTTCGAGCGTCATGGGGCCCTGCACTCCGGCGAGATCGCCGTGTCCCCGCTGGTCATACGCAAATATCCGGTGGGTCGAAGCAAATTGACGGGCCAGGCGTTCCCAGGAGCGCCGGGAGCTTGTGATGCCATGAACGCACAGCATGACTGGCCCGCGCTCCCCCCAACACTCAAGCGTGTTGGGGACACCATCGTCCATGAGAAAAGGGATCTCCGTCGCCTTCATGACCCGGGAGCCCGGGTGAAACTCGTGGTCATTCGGGACTCCGGCCGTCCGGAAAGGATTCATGGCCACGCCGGGAGGGAAACGTCAGCTCGGAGATCCCCGACTTGTCCAGCTCTCCCATTCCAAGCGCCGCCATCCGGTCATACTGGCTTGCCGCTGCTTCGGCCAGCGGGAGGAAAAGCCCGGAATCAGCCGCAAGGGATGTCGCGATGCGGGAGTCCTTCGCCGCATGGGCCGCCGAAAAATAGACCTCATGTTCCCGGTTCTGCATGTCGGCCCCGTCGGTCTCCAGGACCCGGGAAGCCGCCCCGGTCTGTGCAAAGACCTCCCGCACCATCGAAAGATCCAGTCCAAGCGCCTCCGCCAGCCCCAGTCCTTCGGCAAGACCTGCAGTGTTGATATTCATGACCATATTGACGAGTGCCTTGAGCTTTGCCGCCTCGCCGGCCGGGCCGACATGCTTGATGGACGCGCTCATCGATTCAAGAACCGGGCGAACCCGGGCGAGCGTCTCCCCTTCTCCTCCAACCATGAGGTAGAGCGTCCCTTCCCGTGCCTGGGTGATGGAACTCGCCATCGAAGCTTCCAGACTTGCCGCTCCGCGGGAACGGGCACGCCGCTCGATTTCGACATGGGTGCCGGGCGTGACCGTCGCGCAATTGATGAACACCCGGCCCGAGGCCCCCTCCAGAAGCGAATCCCCTGTCCCGGAAAACACGAGGTCCATCTCATGGTCGTTTCCGACGACCGTAATGATCACATCCGACCGTTCGGTCACCTGGCGAAGCGTATGGGCGAACGTTGCGCCCACAAGACCCGCCACGCGTTCAGCGGCCTCCCGCCGGACATCGAAAACGGAAACGATGGGATAGCCGACATCATGAAGACGAAGCGCCATATTCGAACCCATCCGTCCGACACCGACGATTCCGATGCGCAATTTTTTCTCCAAGTCCACCCTCCCCGGTTTTTCGCACTATCCACAGATCCCCTTTGCCGGCAAACATGGCGCGACAGCAGAAAGGTGGAAGCTTTCCCGTCCCGGCAACACCGGACACACTCCCCCCGGATCATGACCGGACAGTTGTCTCCTCTATACTTGCTAACACAACCGGACCTTCCTGTTCCAGACAAAAAGGGAGCGACGGATTTTCTGAAGCCCATCGGAAAAGATTCCAGAACTCCGGAAGAACTGATCCGCTGCCCGACAGGATTCCCTATCGGAAGATCATTGTCCCCGTCAAGCGGACCCGGTATGATGAGACGACCGGCCGCCAAGGAGAGCAATGGATCTTTCCTCTCCCGGGACCGGCAAGGGACTTTTTCTTCTCCGTCATCCCTGATTTTTCTCCTGTTTCTCATTATTTCTTGTTGTTCCAAGGAGGTACCATGTCAGAAAAAGTCCAAAGACAGACAGCGCCGGGAGAGTCCGGCATTCTCTCCAGAATCGGGCGAGGGGCACTCTGGACCTGCACACTCGCACTTCTCGGGGGGTGCGGCCTGTTCGATTCGCCACCCTTCTCCAGGCAGGAAGTCCACTGGGCAGACCGGGCCATTCTCTTCCGGGAAGTGGTCCATCACCCACAAGCGCTGGAAGGACAGCATGTCATTCTTGGCGGGAAAATCCTGAGTATCACCCGGAAGGGGTTGGTCAGTACGATCGTGGTCAAGGAGTATCCGCTCGGAAAAGAACTCCATCCGGACACGTCGAAGCCCTCCCTCGGAGTCTTCGAGATCGTGACAGACGAATTCCTTCCAAAAGACCGCTACCAGCCGGGGCGGAAAGTCGAGGTCATCGGAACGGTCATCCGCCCGGTCTGGCTCAATACGGCGGGAGGCCGGAAAACACGCGTTCCGGTCATTCGCGGACGACACGTCCATGCGTCTTCTCCTCCACCGCCCCCCATGCCCATGGACATGATGGACCCGGGCATGATGGATCCGGGAATGATGTACCCGGGGATGATGTACCCGGGCATGATGCCGGGCTTCTTCTGAGCCCGGGGACTTCCACGACCGGGAAAGGGTCCAACCGGCCTTTTCCCGGTTTCCCTATTGTTCCCTGGAGCTTCCGGTCTTGCCGCGGAAGCGGAAGCGTCCGCCCCTCCCTGAGGAGCACTTCAGTCGTCAATTTTTGATTTCGGTCACATCCCGACCGCCCCTCCCGGCTTCGGATACCTTGCCGAAACGAGTTGTCCTGGAAGCGAAAAAACGCGCCGGATGGAACTTTTCCACTTTCGTCCTCCCCCTCTCCCCGTTACCGTGGCATCCGGGATTCTCCGGCAATGAGGTTCCATGATCCCGTTATGCTGCGAGCCCGGGACGAAAGGGAGTGATAGACTCGTCCCGGATCGGGGCACGATCGTCGTCTTATCCGGAATGGACCGTCCGCGTTCCGGCGACCCGGAAGACGCGATCCCCCGATGGGCTTCGAATCCGTCCACCACACGATTTTCCCGACCGACTCTCCCGCTGGAGACACGGAAGAAAGACCAGAGGAGGTTTCGCGTGAAACACGAGAAAGAACCAGGAAGGCCAAACGCATGGAAGCGGTGGATCCTCGGCGGAACGATAGCCGCCATGCTTCACGGATTGGGAGCCGGCACTGCCGGAGCGTCTTCGGCCCTGGCATTCAATGCTCCCCAGAATCTCCCTCCCCAGTCCCAGGAATCCCTCTATCCACAGGAATGGCTCACCTACGGACAGAATATCTTCAGAAACCCTCTCATCCCCGCCTCTCCATCCGATCCCGACTGGTTCAGAAATGGCGTCAAGTGGGACTTCAGGGGATTGGGCTCTCTTCCGCTGAACGCCGCCCCCCTTTCTGGAACGGACAGCGTGACAGCCTACGCGATCGGAATGCCCGTCGGCGTGAGCGTCGCCCGGGGACTGGTCATCGTGGGGGACGACAACGGGTACACATACGCCCTGAACGCAAAAACGGGCCAACTGGTCTGGTCGCATTACGGGTGGAACATGACGATGTCGAACCCCCTGGTCTGGAAGGACAGGGTCTTCGTTTCTACGGGAAACCCCTATTTCAACTATCAGAACGTCGTTCGGTTCATGCAGGGGAAACAGACGGTGAGAGGACCCGGCCTCAACACCCTTTATGCGCTGGATCTGAAAACGGGAAAAACGCTCTGGAAAGCCCGCACCCAGGGGGAAATGATGGCGACAGGCGCCATCGTCCCGCCAAATATCTGGGAAGCGACAGGAGACGGCCATATCGATGGATACAGCCTTGAAAACGGTCAGCGGATCGCCCACGTGAACATCCGCTCCTTCGACAGCATGTCGAGCCTTCTGTTCGCCTATGACCGCATTTACCTGGGCGTTTCCGACCCCAGCCGCTTCCTGTCGTTTTCTCCGCGGACAAAATCCGTCCGATGGAGCAGAACGTTTCCGAAAGTCTACACAACCGGGATGGGAGACTGCACGCCGGCTTTTTCGGGATACACCGTCGTTTCCGAAACCACCATCCGTTCCGGAGAGGACAAATCCCCCCTGAGGAACATGGTGTTCGCGCTGAATGCCCAGACCGGGAAAACGCTCTGGGAACTTCCTCTTTCCCCGGGCCCCATTCCTCCTTCCATGAAAACGGC